>CAYNGS010000027.1:0-12988 GCA_964396625.1 uncultured Flavipsychrobacter sp. | reverse complement strand
ATCGTTACGCTCCGCGAGATACGTGAAGAAAACAGTGTTTTACGTCGCGCCGATAAAAAGATCGTTGAATTCCGTGATGCTAATCCTGCTACGTCTTCGCCGATGCTGCTCGGTATTACCAAGGCGTCTCTCGGCACGCAAAGCTGGATATCAGCGGCGTCGTTCCAGGAAACTACCAAGGTGCTTTCCCAGGCGTCTATCAATGGTAAAACAGATAACCTGCTTGGATTGAAGGAAAATGTTATCACTGGTAATCTCATCCCGGCCGGTACTGGTATGCGCGAGTTCGAGGAACTGATCGTGGGTTCTAAGGAAGAGTTCGAGTTGCTGATGGCTAACCGTGATGTACTTCAGTTCGACGAGGAAGAATAGTTTTCAATAGTTATTTCATAAAAGACCGCTCGATCGAGCGGTCTTTTTTTTACCCCGCACGGCGCAATATAGGCGTCCGTGCTACTCATAGGGTACAAGATCAGGCTCAGGCTTTTTTCCTTAGTTTGTTGGAAGAGTGTAATACGACGTAAGTGATACAATAGGCCGCCAGCCCGGCAACTACAGCCAGTGTAATGCTGCCATACACATACTGTTCAATGTTCAGTTTTATCGCCCGCATCGTAATGTTCCTGCTGAACATCATGTACACAGCATTGCTTCCCATCCAAAGTCGCCCCAGTAAAAAGCTGAGGAAGACGATGATCGGGATCATAGGCGGGATGCTGATATTGGATGCAATTATGGTCAGGGCCTTGTTGAGCCGGAAAACAGCGGCAAGCAGCAGTGCCACGGCCATCTGGAAGCCCCATATGGGCACAATACCCATAAACACGCCAACCCCTATCGACGCTGACTTCTTCATGATCGACTCGTCTTTATTGAACAGGTTTTGACGCAGTAACTCCTTAACGTTCTCCAATCGCGACATTCTTACAAAAAAGTCACGGGGCTTTATATACAGAAATGCCCAGAAAACAAGTATGGTATTGAGTACGCTGATGCGCGAGAAGTCAGGCCCGGGTCGGAAATGAGACACCCGTTGCTCCGGGGGAGGGTAGTAAACATGTACTGGTATCCATCTTATGTTTATTCCCCTCCACGAGCTGCGCACCAGTACCTCCACCTCAAACTCGTACTTGGTGCCGAAAAAATGCATACTCTTCATCAGGTACAATGGATAAAGGCGATAACCTGATTGTGTATCGGGCCCGGTGATCCCTGTCTCCACTTTAAACCAGAAGTTGGAGAACTTGTTCGCAAACGTATTTTTACCAGGCATATTATCCTCATGCAGGTTCCTGGCGCCGATAATTATTGCGTCCTTTTCACGCTCCAGCTTATCCAGGAACAGCGGCAGATCCTTTGCAAAATGCTGTCCGTCCGAATCGATGGTGACAGCAAAGTCATAGCCGTGTTTTAAGGCTACAGCAAAGCCCGTTCTTAATGCTTTCCCCTTGCCTCTATTTACGTTATGCTTAATCTTTACAATCTGCGGGAATCCCTCCAGTAATCGAGCTGTATCGTCAGTCGATCCGTCATTTACCACTATTATCCTGTCTGTATATTGCAAAACAGACCGCAATACCTCCACCAGCGTCCCTGCGTTGTTGTATGTTGGTACAAGTACACAGACATTGTTTTTTTCAAACGATTGTTTGTATGTATTGCTTGGCGACTGCAAGTTTTTTTTGGGTAAATAAATATTAGAATACGCTAAAGTCTACTTTTCTACCTTCTTCAATGCAATTTTAAACCTGAAATTCTTATGCTGAATATCAATGCTGTCCGGGATCCCTTCTTTATAATTGAATAGTTGGATTATCTCAATTGGTTTTCTTCTCGATGCTTTTTCTATACGCACCAGTTTTTTGCAATGGTCGGTAACGTAGTAGTCGTGTCCTCCTTTGTCTGGTATGGCCACGTAGTTGTATGTCGCGTCTGTCAGCATTTGTGCCTTCGAAAGGTCGGGCTGCAGCAGCACCAGTTCCATATCCTTTCGCAGGGCGTTAACTACTACTTTCTTGTCCATCTTTGGCAATATGTAGTACTTGGTAAATCGATGGTCTCTCAAAAATGCGAAGTCGAAAAACTTCACGCCCATCTCGTTAGCAAACACTACCCTCATACTGCTGTCAGGCATTAGCTTGAAGTAGAGTATCCCGCTAAAATGGTGTTTTGTCACATCTACATACGCGCTGTACAGTGTTTCATTGAATCTGGGCGCAAATGCCCTGATGCAGTTTACGTCCCCCGGGGTTTCTTTTAGGTGGCGGTATGTTGACCTGCAGTTCGTCAAAAGCAAAGCCGCAAGCAATAAGCACACTGTGTACGTCCTGCTTGCAATTGCTAACTTCTTCTTTGCGCCCCTTATTGTAACCACCACCCACTTTTTGCTTTTAACTTTTAACTTACCTCATCCTACACTTTTCGCTTTTAACCTTTGATTTTTCGCCTACCCGCAACCCACCTTTTGCTTTTAACCTTTGACTTTTAACTTACCCTGCAATCCACTTTTAACTTTTTGACTTTTCATTTATTATTTCACCGAAAACAGTTCGTCAGGTATATTCACGTTCGTCTGTTTGTGTAAAAAATTGATAACGGTATTATCTCCGCTCTGCTCCAGCATTTCCAGCTTATCTACCGAATAGTCCTTTTTGTCCACCACTAGGCTTATGGTCTTAAATATACCCTGCAGGCTCTTTACAACCGGTGTCAGTTCCAGCAAGTAGTTTTTTGGTCCCTCAAATAGCCGGCTGGTAAAGCTCTTATTGTCCATCATCGTTCCCTGCATACAATCCACCATCATCTTGGTCACTTGCTCAAACATTTTGTTCGATTTCGACGACACCTTATTCTCCTTTTGGCCATCCTTGGTTCTTATCATATTTCCATTTATCACCACTAAGTAGTACGATGGTTTTTCATATTCCATTCGCACCTTGTTTTCCTGTTTGTACCAGAATTTGCCTTTCGACACGATCTTGTCCGACAACATACTTAGATTTTTGTCCTGCACAAAGTCGCATTGTATCGATTGCGTTGCCTGGGCAGACTTAGCGAACTGCTGCCTGAAGACATCGGTATTTGCAAAGGGTTTATATCCGGGATGCTGCGCCATGGCCGGCGCAAAGCCTAAGATGCACATTATCACTATCCAGCTACGCATACGCATTTGTCTTTATCATTTTATCCAGTCTTACGATGCTAAAGCCCCTCGCAGTGATACCTGCAATAAGCTCAGGTAATATTTCTGCTGTGATTGCCATCGAATCGTGCAGCAATATAATATCTCCACCCTTTATCTGCTTCAGCACACGCAACAATAACTTTTCTTTGTCTTTTATGGCCGTGTCAAACGACCTTATGGACCATCCCACTGCAGTGTAATTGCCTTTTTTTATCGCTCCGGCCAGGTTTGGATTCATAACGCCATAGGGTGGGCGAAATAGTCTTGGTTTTACACTCGCTGCCAAAGTTAAAGCATCATCTGTTTGCTTCATATCGGCCAGCATCCGCTCCCGGCCGTACATGTCGAACCAGAAGTCGTGCGAAAAGCTGTGATTGCCAATAATGTGTCCGTCGCCCATCATGCGCTTCACTATGGCTTCATTGCCCTTAATATGCTTTCCGATGCAAAAAAAGCAGGCCGGTGCATTATGCATCTTCAGGGTATCCAGTATCTGCTGCGAATATGCGGCATTGGGCCCATCATCAAATGTAAGTGCCACTGTTTTTTCCTCAGTATTCCCCCTGCACGCTATGGGTATAAAGAAGTTCATAGATAGCTGTACGCAACCCCAAAAAACGATCAGGGTGTAACCCAACCCAAGTAAAACAAAATACCACCATCGCACCGGCGCAATTTGCAGGTGCACCGCCAGCAACCCGCATAGCAGCAGAACACTAACAATATTTACCACCCTAAACTTCACCTGCTATATTAGGCATTATTATTAGAACTAAACACTATAACCCTGCTGTCTACTATCTACTAACGACCACCCACTAACGACTAACGACTGTCTATTATCTACTATCTACAACTTCCCCCAAAAATTATAATAATTAAACCACTGCTCCGGGTACTGTTTCACACGGGTTTCCAGTTCCTTTATATAGTCGGCCAGCGCCTCAGGTATTGCCACCATTTTATTTGCCAGGTATTCCCGGGGTGCTGTCGCGTAAAGGTGGTAGTGCCTTCTGGTTTCCTTAAAACAAAAAACATAGGAAACCGGCACTTTGAAAGTGGTAGCCAGCACAAAGGGGCCCACCGGGAAATTTGCTTCTTCATTGAGAAAGTTGCCCGTGATCGTTTTGCTGCCTTGCACATACCTGTCCGCATGTATCGCCACAAGTTCATTATTTTTCAGCGCATTGCTGATCTCGTATATGTGCGAAAAATCGTCTTTAATGGCTATAATGTTAAGGTTCCGGTCCTGCATCACAGACTCAAGGTATTGCTTTATCTCCTGGTGTTCCTGGTCTACCATCACAATGTTCACCTTTACCGGCAGCCGCTTAAAATAGTAGCCGGCAAGCTCGTAATTGCCTAAGTGAGCGCTCACTAATATACCGCCCCTTCCCCCGGCTATGATGTCCTCAAGGTAATTTTCTCCGTCAAAGTCAAAAGTAAAAGGTTCCTTCAGGCCCGACATCACCACTATCTTGTCTATCAGCGTTTGCCCGAAAACAAAGTAATTCCGGTACACACTCCCAAGGGCATGCCACCTGCCAAATCCCATTTTCTCACGAAAGAAGCGGTAGGTGATGCGTGAAGATGAGGAAAAAAGAAAGTAATAAAACGCAACAAATCTTAATAGGAAGTAGGCCGGCCCTATGCCGCCTGTGCGTAATAACCCTACAAATATCCTGTACCCGACTGTGTTACCCTTCGATTTTCCCTCCCAGGTCTGCGTCATATCACCTGCTGCGGCTTAATATGGTGGGCTATTATGTAGTTATAAAAATCACTGAAGGTCTTGATATGATTAAAATCCTCAGGCTTTACTTTGCAGCCAAAATTCGATTCTGTGATCGCGATCAGGTCTATATAATCAAGACTGTCAAGGTCAAGTGTTGTCTTCAGGTCTGCCTCTGGCGTTATCGCCGCCGGATCGACTTCAAACTCCTCTACAAGCAATGTATTAATGCTTTGTATTATTCCATGCTCCATACAGGCAAATATAAAATAACTTTCTTGAATTGTAAAATTGACATCTTCAGCCTTACACGCAATTAATTCACTGACACGCAACGATAAACAACATGAAAAAATCTGTGGTTGTTCATGTTTTGTTATCATGCTGACTTCCAATTATCCATCGCCACCTTTACGCAATTTTTTAATTAATAAATATTGAAATATTTGACGCTGCTTATGTTCCTTCTAGTTCAAAATCTCCCAGCCGAGCGACAGAACACGAACAATAAGAGCTATGTGCCCTAAGCACTACTTGGCTCAAAATCCCTAACGGAATGACCCGGCGAAAATAATAAGACCTATGTTTTCTATGTCCCTATGTGGTTCAAAATCTCGCAGCAGAATAACCGAACACAACTAATAAGAGCTATGTCCTCTATGTCCCTATGTGGTTCAAAATCTCCATACAAAACTATCTAACACTCAAAAAGCTCCCAAAGATTTCCTAAAGCCATAGTGCAGATGACAGATATTCACTTACTTTACCCGGTGAAGTATTTTATTATCATACAGCTCATTTGTTGTTTTCTTATCTCCCCGGCCTACGCTCAAAACGAGCAATGGGACACATACATGGCTAAATTTGGCGACAAACCGGGCTCCGTGCTTGTCGATATGGCGTTGCTGCCCGATGCCCCTGACAGAAAGTATCCCAACCTCGTTATTACCGGCCCGCGCGCGCACCATTGCAATAATCAAGGCCTGCCTGACAGGGAAGAAATAGAGCAACTCGAAGAGATACTTGATGCCACAAACAATTTTCTTACCGGCGTCACACCAAAGATACTTGTCGGTACATTCACCTACAATTGTGAGCGGCTGAATTACTACTATGTAAAGGATACAACCGGGATCCGCAATGCTCTGCGCCGTATGTACGACCGCGGCTTCCGCGACTACAATTATGTCATTAGGATCAGTTCAGACCCTGGGTGGATCACCTACCGCTCATTTTTGTATCCCAATGATGAGACGCTCAATTGGATGGAGAATGACAAGATCATTTCTAAAATGCTGCAGCACGGCGATAGCCTCACCACGCAGCGCGATATAACCTTTGACCTCAGTTTTCGCTCTGATACCGACCGCCGTTCATTTGCTGCATTGGCAATAAGCAAGGGTTACAAGGCTGAAAAATATACGGATCCTAAAACGCCCTCAGATGCATACGGGCTCACCGTTTCGAAATATGCCTTTGTGAAAATGGATTTCCTCACCTCCACGACGAGCGAGCTGAAAAGCGAATCACGAAAACATCACGGCGTCTACAACGGCTGGACAGCACCCCTAAAAAACGGAAAGTAATTCGCCTGCCATAACTTGGGCAGATAACATGAGTAAGCCCCTTCAGGGGTTTTGGGGTTACCTGCTGTAATTCGGCGCTTCTTTCGTGATCACCACGTCGTGCGGATGGCTTTCCGCCATACTGGCTGTAGTGATGCGCACAAACTGCGAATCATTCTGCAGAGCAGTTATGTCTTTTGCACCGCAATAGCCCATGCCGGCCCGCAGCCCGCCCACAAATTGCTGCACCACCTCGCTCAGCAGCCCCTTGTAAGGCACACGGCCTACAATACCCTCCGGCACCAGTTTCTTTATATCTGCCTCCACGTCCTGGAAGTATCGGTCCTTCGAGCCTTCCTGCATTGCCTCTACAGAGCCCATGCCGCGGTATGATTTGAATTTGCGTCCTTCGTAAATTATGGTTTCGCCGGGGCTCTCTTCCGTACCCGCAAATATGGAGCCTGCCATCACGCAGCTTGCGCCTGCGGCCAGCGCCTTCACCATATCGCCGGTATACCGTATTCCACCGTCTGCTATCACAGGTATACCTGTTTTCTTCAGTGCCTGCGACGCTTCTATAATGGCCGTGAGCTGTGGCGCTCCGGCTCCGGTTACCACCCGCGTGGTGCAGATAGAGCCCGGCCCTACGCCCACTTTCACGGCATCAGCTCCGGCATCGGCCAGCGCCTTGGCGCCTGCTGCCGTAGCTACATTGCCCGCTATTATTTGTATGTTCCTATAGGCTTTCTTCACCCGCTTCACTGCGTCTATCACGCCCTTCGAGTGGCCGTGCGCACTGTCTAATGTCAGTACATCCACGCCTGCATTTTTTAGCGCCTCCACACGCTCCAGTATGTCGGCAGTGATACCGATCGCCGCACCCGCCACCAGCCGGCCCATGCTGTCCTTGCATGAGTTCGGATGGCTTTTCAGTTGTATCGTATCCCTGAAGGTAATAAGCCCGATCAGTTTTCCTTTCTTATCAACTATCGGCAGCTTCTCTATTTTATATTGTTCCAGTATGCGCTCAGCCTTCTGCATGTCCGTGCCGGCGGCGGCCGTCACCAGACGGTCCTTAGTCATCACCTCGCTCACCTTCTTCTTCAGGTTCTTTTCAAAGCGCAGGTCGCGGTTGGTAAGCATGCCCACAAGCAGAAAGTTATTGTCCACTATTGGTATACCGCCTATCTTGTTTTCCCGCATTATTTTCAGGGCGTCACTTACTGTAGCATCAGGTTTCAGTGTTATCGGGTCCAGTATCAGCCCGTTCTCAGAGCGTTTCACCTTGCGCACCTGTTCGGCCTGGCGCTCTATACTCATGTTCTTGTGCAGTATACCCACACCACCTTCACGGGCCAGCGCTATCGCCAGCGGCGTCTCGGTTACTGTATCCATGGCAGCAGATACCATGGGTATGTTGATCCGTATGTCTTTTGTGAGATTGGTAATGATACTTACTTCGCGAGGCAGGACTTCGGAGTAAGCCGGCATAAGCAGCACATCGTCAAATGTAAGCCCCTCGCCGTAAAACTTGGATTTTATTGCCATGTGCAAAGGTACGCCAAAATATGAAAATTGCAAACGGCCCCTTGCGGGGCACGGTTACCCCTTCACAGCCTTCACCACAAAACGTTGGTCGCCCGATAAAACCTCAATATTGTAATCCCCGTCCGGAAGGGCAGAGGCGTCGATCACATCGGTGTTCTTAAGTGATCTCACAACGCGCCCCGCACCGTCCAGCACATTCACCGTATAGTTGGCCGGTTTACGAATGCCGAACGTCAGCTTCCAACTGCCGGTGGTTGGGTTTGGTGCTACCTCGATGCCGGGTGCTATTCCGTTAATATTTTTGATGCCCGATACAACGGGCGGCGGAGGCACTACAAGGTCGTTTTCCCATATACCGCGGCCGTAGGTGGCAACTCTCACTTTATGGTTTCCGTAGTTTATATGGATATTGGCTGCGATTACATTCGGCAGACCTGTGCCATATACGGCCCAGCCCGGATGCAGTGAATCTGTATAGTAAACGCCAAGGTCTGTACCCACATACACAGCCCCCGGATTGCTGCTGTCTACTGCAACGCAATCCGCAGGAATGTTCGGAAGTCCGCTGCTCAGGTTCGTCCACGTGCTGCCGCCTGTTGTGCTTGAAAAAACCTTGTTTGCGGCTGTATATCCCGACGTAGTAACGTAAATATGCATCGGGTCCCTGTAATCCACTGCAATATGTGTAATGGCCGAAACGCCCGCTGGCAATGTCCCGGTTACGTTCGTCCAGGTGATGCCGCCATCTGTTGTGCGCAGTATGTGGGTATAGTCGGCCGCGTAGATCACATTGCTGTTCGAGGGTGCCACGGCCATGCTTTTCGCGCCCGTAGAGAAGGGTGTCGTAGTAGTTAGTTTCACAAAGCTCCCACCCTGGTTGTAGGTGCCGTAGATATTCTGGTAGCCTACATAAAATGTCAGTTCATTTTGCGGGTCAAACACTACCGGCGCGGTCCAGTCAGCCGCCTCCGAGCATACCGGCATATAGTCGAATGTACCACCCTGGTTATGCGAGATGAAGAAATTGCCGTTCTGGTAAGATGATATTTGTATGTTGTCATTGGTCGGGTGAATGGCACAATCCATGCCGTCACCACCGGTCTTATGCAGCCACGAAGTCCCGTTATAGCCGAAGGTACCGTTGTCCTGCAGACCGCAGATCATCCGGTATGGACTCTGTTGCGACGAGCTCATTCGGTATATCTGCGAGATCATGAGGCCATTTGCCAGGTTCTTCCAGCTGCGTCCGCCGTCGTGGGTCACACAGATGCCGCCATCGTTGCCGCTGTATATGGTGCGGGCATTTGCCGGGTTGAAGGTGAGCGCGTGGTTATCTACGTGCACTTCCCCGTCTATGTCCAGTCTGTTCCACGTCATGCCGGCGTCCGTCGAGTTTGCAATGATCAACCCGCAGGCCACCACATTGTTCGAATCTGCTGGAGATGCAGTTAGAACCCTGTCATAATATCCGTAAAAGCTCGCCGTGTCATTCGGAGATGTTGTCGTGGTAAAACTTTGCCCCGCAGTGTGGGAGTGGTGCAGCTGATTCTGTGCATCCAGCACCCAGATATCATTTGGTGCGGCAGGCGACACCGCTATCGTCGCCCGGTTCGGCAGAGGATTCATACCCGGTTTTAACGTGTGCCAGGTAGCTCCGGTATCGTACGATACCCGCAGATCGTAATCGTTTATGGCATACACAGTATCCGGACTGAACGGGCGGAACTGCATGCTATACACATGGCCGCCTTCTACAAATGCCCACGTTGCCCCGCCGTCCGTGGTCCTGAAAATCCCGTTGCGGGTTGCAGCCAGCAGCACACTCGGGTTCGTCGGGCATATCAGCAGCCGCTGAATAATGTCTTTGTTCAGTTGCAGATAGCTCAGCCCCGTAGTGTCCCAGGTATTACCCCCATCAGTGCTTTTCATCACCCCGGCAGAGTATAGGCCGCCCCAGAAAATGTTGGCAGAGCCATCTTCATAGCCGTACCCATCTCCGGTAGCTGCATAAATTGTGTCAGGGTGTTGCGGATCCACAGCTATATCAGCTATGCTCAGCGATGGAAACTGATCGCTGTTGGTTGTCCATGTCCCACCGCCGTCGTGGCTGATAAATACGCCGCCGCACGCAGCGCCTATATACAGTGTATTCGTATCCCTTGGGTTTACAACTATACAGTTTATCCTCCCGATGCCATTAGTATTTATCGGCACCTTCGTCGGCCCCACGGGCTGCCAGCTGCCTGTCGTTGTTTTATGAGCGGTTTTTGCTGCCTTTTTTGCATCCTGTGTTGCTCTCAGCAGCACATCCGGTCTCGGCATATCGCCGGTGGGGTAGCAGCGCACCTCTACATCGTGAAACCACCGGTTAAAGCGCTCCAGGTCGTTGTCATCGTCGCCGTCATTTCGCTCGGCGGGGTTATGCAGCACATTATACAGGTACTGTTGCTTGATTTCGTATATATTTTCCTTGCCGGCCGGTGTGCCCGTCAGATTTGATGCTTTTACTGTTGGTTGTGCATATGCATTTATGCTAATAAAATAGCATAGCACAGCAACGAAAAAAATACGCATGAATTGTAAAATTGAAATGTAAAAGTACAATAATCAGCATAAATGCAGTTATTTTGAGTGTTGCAACAAAAACTATTGTCTTTATGTTCCATTTTATATATTTGCAACTAATGATGGAATCTTTGGTGATTTGTCATTGTAATTTTTAAAAATTCCGGTTATCGGTTCCAAAATCTGTAATGAATATGCCATCCCGTATTAAGATCCTACTTTTTTTACCCTTGTTTTTGTTGTGCACTTCCGTATTGCAGGCACAGGATGTCGATTACCTGAAACACGGCAAGACCTTTTGTCTTTGTTCTTTCAAACGCGAGTGTACACTTTGCTCCGGCTGCGATAAAGACAGGTTCGAAGTAAAGATCGACAACCATGCCGACAAACGGATAAAGAGCGTTTATTATAAGTTCTACTCAGCCGTCTTCAACCGTATTCTCGAAAGAGAAGCGAAAATAGAAGGCGATCGCATCGAAAAACATCTTACCGGCAAGCTGCACATCTGCATCCCCGATGGCAGTCACTGGATCATCAGCAAGGTCGTTTATGACGATGGCAGCGCTACAACCTTCATTCTGCACGAGCGCATGGAAAACTTTCTCCAGGAGCCTGACGAATGCGATTGCAACGATTAATAGCGATCTGCCTTTGTTATGGTAACGAACATGCCTCTGTTATAAAGACGTAATATTCATACAAAATCTTTGGTCTGAATACCGGTTTATTTTCTGATCACGGCTCGTGATGGCGGCGTTGAGTGCAAAAAACCATTTTTTCTGTTTTGTCGGAACCGTCTGAAAAGCGCTTAACTTTAAACCGCATTTGATCTGTTTAAGGTCATACCCAAATATCTTATGCAGTTCAGAAAGGGTTACTTTGATCATCTGCTTGTCTTGGTTTGCGCTGCTTTATGCTGGCAGAGTTGTAATACGCACACGCATAAAAATGTGCCCACCTACGTTCACATTGATTCTTTTTTCAAGATAAAGTCTCGTGAGAACAATGTCTTTTATTTTTTGACCGCATAGCCCATATAGCCTACTTTCAGGTCATTGCTTTCTTTAAGTTTCAGCACATTGCCCAGTTGCCCGTAGGTCAGCTCGCCTTTCGCCCGCTTACGCAGCAGGGAGATCATTTTTATCGGGCTCACATTTGGCGACATGCCCCTCATTGTTATGTCCTTCATGCCGTTGCGCAGTAGCAGTTCCTCCAGTTCTTTAGGCTTTATAAGCATTTCATAAACATGCAGATTGGGCGTCATAAAGGCCGTGCTCTTCCATTCTTGCCATATTTTTATTACTATTAGCTTACTCAATGGGTTTCTGTTGAAGGTGTCGTAAAAGAACGCGCCACCGGGCTTCAACACCCTGACTATCTCGGAGATGCATTTCGGCAGGTCGCGTACATGCTCCAGCACGTCACAGCAATACACAACGTCAAATGAGTTATCCGCAAATTGCAGGTTCTCCCCGGTTCCCTGCAGGTAGTCTATATCCAGTCCGTTTAGCTTGGCATGCTCCCTTGCCGTATGCAGCGAGTTTTCCGATGGGTCAATACCCGTCACTTTAAATCCCGCGGCAGCAAACTCTTCCGCCAGTATTCCCCCGCCACAGCCCACGTCCAGGGCTGTTTTCCCTGTAGGGTCCATCTTCAGGGTGTTTTTCACCGCATTGTGGTAATAAGTGAACCGGCAGGGGTTCACCGATGTCTTCAGCATATGCAGCAGGGTGTCTTCACCCCACCATATATCACCGGGCTTGTCATACTGTTTGTTGTCTATCCGGTTGTAGACCTCTTTTGAAATGGCTGTTATCATAATTGAAAGATTTTCTGCAAAAATGAAAACCCTCCAATAAAAAAACCTTGACCTATGTTATGAAATTACTTTCCCGCAAATTTTCTTTTTAAGCGGCTCAGCGACTCAGGTTTTATACCTAAGTAAGATGCGATATGCACGGCAGGCACCCGGTTGGTGATGCCTGGAAATCGATTCAGCAATCGCTCATATTTTTCTTCGGCCGAAGCATACTTTTCAACCGCCAGCAATTCAACGGCCACGCTGTGGCTGCGTAGCTCCTTTTTTCGCCTTGCTTCTTCAAACCTTGGTAGTTCGCGGTTCAGTCTTTCCCAGTCAGTGTAGGGCATCACCTGCATTGTACTTTCTTCCAGCGCCTGGAAACTGTATAGCGTCGGCGTGCGATTAATGAGGCTGGCCAGGTCGCCCACCCAATAGTCTTCTACAGCGAAGTCAACAACTACTTCCTCGCCGTCATTGTTCACATAGTATTTTCTGAAGCATCCCTTCTCGCAGTAGGATGCCAGTTTGCATATTTCTCCCGCATGAAACAAATGTTCCTTCTTCCGCACAATACGCTCCGAAAAAAACGAGGT
>CAYNGS010000026.1:0-13057 GCA_964396625.1 uncultured Flavipsychrobacter sp. | reverse complement strand
AGTACACAATCCTGTTCTTAGGGTTGATTGCATGTTACTTAGCAGTCAGTTACCGCTGCACACGCTACGGATGGAATATTTTATTCTACCCCTCATTCGCGCAGCACCTCGATACCAATTCAGGGCTCGGTACAGGTTTTAAACTGGTTGAGTATATGCGGTTAATGTATTCCCAGTTACTCACAGGGCTCTATTTCTACCACCTGGTCATCTATTTAATGATACTATTGTTGGTTTTTGTAAATGCTCCTCCTGATATCCGGGACTTCGATCTTGGTCAATTGATGGCGCTGCTGACTGTAGCTGTGATAGCTATCAGGTTTGTCCTGTTACCTGAGATCGATGACCGGTTTTATCTGAGTTGGTATCTGCTCATAGTTGTGCTCTTGGTGCGCAAACTCGCGTCGCGTCCCGTAGTCTGATCTTTGTTAGGGCGATTTGACATGCAACAGGAAACTACATCGGGTCCACATCAAATATCACCTGCACATTGGTGTTACCCCGCTTGCCAAGTATCTCCTGCCGCTGCACTTTGATAAATGTTTTTACGGAATCCAGTATTTTATTGTCTCGTGGGCATTTTATCCATATCTCATGAATAAAGAGGTTGCGCACACGGGGCACGATCGACGGCCCCGGCCCCTGTACCACAATACCCGACAGCGTATGCAGCGCTTCGGCCATATGCAGGGCTGCGGCAATTGCCTTGGGGTCGTCCTGGTGCTTGAAGATTATTTTTATCAGCCTGCTGTATGGCGGATAAGAAAAGTATTCGCGGTATTTGATTTCATGTGTGTAGAATGTGTGCACGTCATGCGCCTTTACCCACTGCAGCACCGGGTGCTCGGTATTGTATGCCTGTATCAGCACTCGCCCTGCTCCGTCAGTGCGCCCGGCCCGTCCGCTTACTTGTTCCATCAATTGGAAGGCCCGTTCATTCACCCGGAAGTCCGGATAACTGAGCAGGCTGTCAGCGCTAAGTATGCCCACCAGGCCCACCGATGCAAAGTCCAGCCCCTTTACCACCATCTGTGTCCCAACTAGTATGTCCACTTTCCGCTTCTCCAGTTGGTCCAGCAGCTCAGTCATACTGTGCTTGCCCCGCATACTGTCCACATCCATCCGCGCTACACGCGCATCCGGGAAGACCTGTTGCACTTCTTCTTCTATTTTCTCAGTGCCAAAGCTCTTACTTATCAGTCTCGTACTCCCGCATTGCGGACATTGGTGCGTCACCGCAGCTTTGAGGCCGCAGTAATGGCAGTGCATCTTGTCCGTGCTTTTGTGATAGGTGAGCGATACCGAGCAGTTCTTGCACTGCGGCACCCAGCCACACACCGTACACAACTGGAATGGGGCATAGCCTCGCCGGTTCTGGAAAAGGATGATCTGTTTGCGTTGCTGCAACGCCTCCAGCATGGCTTTCTGCAGTTCAGGTGTCAGCAGCTTCACACCCAGTTGCCGCACCGTCTCCAGCGATTTGGCATTGACGATCTCTATCACCGGCATCTTTACACCCTGGTACCTGTCCTTAAGCGATACGTAGGCATACTTGCCATGCTGCACATTGAACAGGCTTTCAACTGAGGGGGTGGCAGAGCCGAGTATCACCTTTGCATCAAACAGGGATGCAAGGTAAATAGCCGCATCGCGGGCATGAAAGCGGGGGGCCGGGTCTTTTTGTTTGTACGAGCCATCATGTTCTTCATCTGCAATGATCAGTCCTATCTCGTTATAGGGCAGCCAAAGCGCAGACCGGGGGCCGGCAACCACTTTATAAGTTCCTTTGCGCACCTTCTCCCATATCTCCACACGTTCATTATTGCTGAAGTGGGAGTGGTATACACCAAGTATATCCCCGAAGTAAGCATGCAGGCGTTTCACAAGGTGTGTCGTCAATCCTATTTCCGGCAGCAGCAGTATTGCCTGCTTACCCGCCGCGATACATTCCTTTATCCGTTGAATATAAAGAAGGGTCTTACCACTGCCGGTAACACCGTGCAGCAGGGCTACATTCTTTTCCTTTAGTCCCGTCTCCAGTTCGTTATAGGCAGTCTGTTGCGCAGCCGTGAAGGCTATCTCCTTTGCTTCCTTTATGGAGGCGTAAAGTAGCCGGTCTACATTTACCTCCTCTATGACAAAGGTGCCTTTGTCGGCGAGGGCCTTTATCTGCGCCGCTGACGCCTGGGTACGATCCAGCAGGTCCTGTTGGCGCACCACACCGTTCTTCACGGAGAGCTCGGTATAAGCCATCAGTAATTCCAGTTGCTTAGGCGCCCGTGCCAACTGGTCAAACAAGGCCATCAGTTCCTTTTCCTCGCTGTATATCTGCGCCAGTGTTACCACCTTTTCTCGGCGTGGGCGGTAAGCTGTCTCCAGCGCTTCGTTTATGTTTATCACTTCCTGCTCCAGCAGCTCGTTCAGCACCGCCGCAAAGTGCCGTATCCCCACTATATTCTTCAGCTCACTGATGGTTAGTTCTTTCCGCATCAGTAGCGCCTCAGCCGCCAGGAATCCCTCATTGCTCCATTCGTAGGCCTTGCGCTCGTCGCCCGTCCACTCCAGCCGGGTCTCCCCCATGAGCTTCAGGTGCGCCGGCAATGCCGCCTGCATCACTTCACCCGGTGTGGCCATATAGTATTGCGACACCCATTTCCAGAAATCCAGTTGCCGTTCGGTCACCACCGGCTCATCGTCAATGATGCTTTTTATCGGCTTTACAGAGTATGCTTCGGGTTTTTCGTCATGCAGCCGTTCCACTATGCCGGCATATTGCTTATTCCTTCCCAGTGCCACTTCCACGCGCATACCGGGGCGCAGCAGCCCCTGCATCTCATACGGTACGCCATATGTAAGCAATTGTGGAAGGTTAAGGGGAAGTATTATGTCGGCAAACATGGATGCAAGTTAGTTAGCTCATTTGAATATCTGTGAGCTTGCCGGTGGATGTATGATGTAGGTAACTGTAAATCGCCCGGAGGCAACCTTTTGACTACTTTCCGCATATATGATTGTGACAGGAAGCTGTATTGCAGTAGTCAAACAAGTCTTTTGCGGCACTAATTTTCAGGAAACCCAAGATCACGTTAAAATTACTCGTCTATATTATAACTATCAGAACTAACAGTGAATTAAACATACATTTATTTATAAAAATAAACTTATGAAATCCCACTCATTTATTGCCGCATTGCTGTGCATGGCCGTACCCGTTATTTTCCCGTCTTTGTTGCAGGCACAAACGATCACAACCATCGCCGGTTGCGGCTTAGGTGATGACAGCCTTGCTACCAGGGCCGAACTGGTAGGGCCCGTAGGAGTGACCCGCGATAACGCCGGCAACACCTACATCGTTGATGAGGGTAGTTATCGTGTCCGCAAGGTCGATGCGTCAGGGGTCATCACAACTATTGCCGGCAACGGAGTCCCCGGAAACTCCGGTGACGGCGGCCCGGCTACAAATGCCCATCTTGGAGTGTTGTACGGGGTCACTGTCGACAAAACGGGAAATGTATACGTTGTGGACAATAGTAACAACCGTATCCGAAAGATAAATACCGCCGGTATCATTTCCACAATAGCGGGTACAGGCGTGGTAGGCTACACTGGCGACGGTGGTCCGGCCATCGCCGCAGAACTGAATAGCCCCATCGACATAGTAGCAGATACATCGGGCAATCTTTACTTCACAGACTGGCTGAATAACGTCGTTCGCAAAATAGATGGTGCCGGCATAATAACGACCGTAGTTGGCGATGGCGTTGCAGGTTCTACCGGTAACGGCGGCCCGGCAACGGCATCTGAATTGGGTCGCCCATTCCGGGTAACGATGGACCGGAACGGGAATCTATACGTGGCTTCGGTCCTTTTTCAATGCATATGCAAGGTCGATACCGGCGGCATCATTACGATCATCGGCGGAACGGGCGCATATGCCATTGGCGCAGACGGAGATGGTGGGCCTGCCACTGACGCGACGATGACATCCGCATGTGGCCTGGCAGTCGATACCTTCGGGAACATTTATTTTTCCGACATCGGCAACGAGCGTATTCGCAAAATAGACGGGACCACCGGTATCATATCGAACTATGCTGCCACCGGTGCCGCCGGTTATGGTGGCGATGGTGCTGCCGCAGTCACTGCCAGGATCTCAACGCCGGAGGCTGTTGCCTGTGATCTGGCCGGCAATTTGTATATCTGTGATGCAGACAATAACCGGGTAAGAAAAGTAAGCACCGATGGTACCATGTCAACATTTGCGGGGCAAAATACTTTGTTCGGTGAGGGGTATGCAGCAACCAACGCTGAACTTTGTGCTCCGTCTAATATAGCCACAGATGCCGCAGGTAACGTGTACGTGGCGGACTACCAGAACAACAGGGTAAGGAAGATCACGATGTCTACAGGTATCATCACGACCGTGGCAGGAAGCGGTGTTGCCGGCTATCTCGATGGTTACAACGGAGATATGATACCTGCCCTTACCGCGAATATCTATTTCCCCGCTGCGGTAGCTGTCGATGGGGCTGGCAATATATATGTCTGTGACCAGGGAAATATGCGTATCCGCAAGGTGGACGCATCATCGGGCAATATCTCCACCATCGCCGGCGACGGAACTGCCGGATTCGTCGGAGAGGGTATTCCTGCTGTTTACTCAGAAGTGAATTATCCCGCGGGAATAGCGGTGGATGGATCAGGGAACATCTTTATTGCTGATGAAGAAAATTACCGGATCCGCAAGATCGATGCCGCGGGTATCATCACAACCTTTGCGGGTGTCCTTATCCCCGGCTACAGCGGCGATGGCGGTGCGGCTACCATGGCCAAACTCCAATATCCAAATGACGTGGCCGTCGACGGCCTGGGCAATGTATATATATGCGACGGTGGCAACAGTGTTATCCGCAAAGTGGACACTGCCGGTGTTATCACCACGGTAGCGGGCACGGGTGTTGCAGGGTTTAGCGGCGACAATGGCCCTGCTATCTCTGCGCAGTTAGCATACCCCAGCGGCGTGAAGGCCGACCGGAACGGTAATATCTTTATTTCTGATGGCGATAACCAGCGTGTAAGAATGGTAACAAGCGGTGGAATTATTACAACTGTCGCGGGCAATGGCACCGCTGGCTTCAGCGGCGACGGTGGCCCTGCCGTTGCTGCCATGCTCAACTTTCCTGCCGGCGTAGCAGTTGATATGAGCGGAAACCTCTTCATAGCCGATGGTGATAACCATCGTATAAGACAAGTGAATTTGTCGTACCTGTCTGTTGCCTCGGTCAATGGCGCAGACCAATGGAATATCCGGGTCTACCCAAACCCTGCAAAGGACGTCCTGACGATCACCAATGCTGAAAACAGTAACCTGGTTATTCACGACGTGGTCGGAAAAGAGGTGATGCGGGCAGCAATTACGACCTCAAAACAATCGCTGAATATTTCAGGCCTTGCCACCGGCATTTACATATTGCAGGTCACAAATGACAAAGGAGAAAAGAAAATTGTGAAGGTGAACAAAGAGTAAAAGATTTATCATTTTTGTTTCCAGTCAAAATAAGGCCGCCCAAAGCGAAGGAATTGTCTGCAGCTATCGTCTAACTCACATTAAAACGATAGTCTATGAAGGTAAAGAATCTGCTCGTCGTGCTTTTCACAGGCGGGTTATTTTTCAGATCCAGTGGCCAATACAACAACCTCAGGATACCGGATACGCTGTCCGGAACTGCATTTAATCTCGTCATCAAAGATACTTTTAAGCAGTTCCTGCCCGGCAACCAAACCATCACCGCCGGGGTAAACGGCGATTTCTGGGGGCCTACACTTATCTTCAAAAAGGGAGATACCGTACATCTGAATGTGCTCAACAGCACTAATGATTCTACCACCATTCACTGGCATGGCATGCATCTTCCTGCTGTAATGGATGGAGGCCCGCACCAGGTGATCCCGTCAGGTACACTCTGGCAGCCGTATTGGAAAGTGACAAACAATGCGTCCACTTTCTGGTATCATCCCCACCTGCACCATATGACAGAGGAGCAGATGACCAAGGGCGTTGGTGGCTTTATCATCATAAGAGATATCGCGGAATCCCTGCTGGCGCTGCCAAGGACCTATGGAGTTGACGACATTCCGCTGGCGCTTACCAGCAGAAGATTCGATGCTGCCAACGCATTCAATTACTTGAGTGGTCCATATGGAGACTACGAGCTGGTGAACGGAACTATGAACCCACAGGTGAGCCTGCCGAAACAATTTGTGCGCCTGCGGATATTGAATGCTGAAATGGAACGCGGGTACAACCTCGGCTTCAGTGACAACCGCACTTTCTATGTCATCGGCAACGATGGAGGACTGCTCAACGCCCCTGTCGCCGTGACGAGGATAAAATTAATGGTTGGTGAGCGTGTTGAAATATTGGTAGACCTTAGTGGCGACTTAGTGGGCTCTAGCATTGACCTGAAAGCATATAACTCTTCACAGGCATTCGGGTTTCCGGGCAGCGAGCCCGGCACCACCGGAACTTTCGGAAGCCTGTTGAACAACATAGACTTCCAGGTGCTGCATATAAATGTATCAGCAGCTACGGCCGGCGCCATTACATCACTGCCGTCTGCACTGGCCAGTAACACTTACTGGACTGCTGCAGATGCAACGGTTACCCGGTCATTAAATGTCACCGATGGTACCCCCGGCACGCCGTTCTATATCGATCATACCCCTTTTGACTATGGCACGATTAACAAAATAATAGACCTGAATACCACGGAGAAATGGACCGTTACCAACAACAATATCTTCGGCCATTCTTTTCACATACACGATGTTCAGTTCAAGATCATTTCCAGGAGTTCCGGCACTGTGGGCGCTTACGAAAGCGGCTGGAAAGACACCTACTTCCTGCCGGTAAATGAATCTGTGACTTTCGTAGCGTGGTTTGAAGACTATGCCGATGAACTGCATCCGTTCATGTACCACTGCCATTTCGCTCCCCACGAAGATGGGGGCATGATGGGTCAGTTTGTAGTAGTCGATCCTGCCGCTGTACCAACAATCGCTGAAGCCGTGGATTTCTCGGTTTATCCCAACCCCGCAAATACCCGGATATACATCTCATACGCCACATCGACCATGCAGGCTTACTACATACGAATTACAAACGCGATTGGCCGGACGATGTACATGCTGCCGCGCCCGCAATTGACCAATGGCATCGATGTCAGCAATTTTGCGCCGGGCAACTACTTTCTCCAGCTCACAGACGAGCAAACAAAGAAAACGGTCACAAAACAATTTATTAAAGAGTAAATTGCAAGGGTATGAAAAAGAGGTACTGTCGTGCGCTGACTCAAATATTAGTATCTGTAACGATCGTGTTTTTGGTCAGCTTCGCCATCATAGCAAATAAGGTTGTTGATGATTTTCGTCTAAAGAATGTAGACGGCAAATTTGTTTCCCTCAGAGACTACTCCGGTGCTAAAGGGTTTATAGTCGTCTTTACATGCAATCACTGCCCGTTTGCAAAACTCTACCCTCCGAGGTTAAACGAGTTGAATACAAAATATAAACCCCTCGGAGTTCCGCTTATTGCTATCAGCTCTACCGATACGATAACCTTTGATGAAGACACATACCCCCGGATGGTGGAGAAAGCCCGCAACGAACACTTCAACTTTCCTTATTTATTTGACGACTTGCAGACTGTAGCAAAAAATTTCTCAGCACAAAGGACACCCCATGCATTTGTGATATGGAACGAGCAAGGCAGGTGGGTGGTAAAGTATAATGGTGCAGTTGATGACAACGGGGCCGAACCACAGCACGTAAAGAACCATTATGTAGCCGATGCGGTAGATGCACTTCTTGCCGGTCGTGAGGTAGCAGTAAAGGACACCAGATCTATTGGTTGCCAGATCCATTTCAGGAAGTAAACCGGGCTTCGCATGTCAGCCAATGGCAAACTGCACTGTATAGCCCACAGTGAAATTATTAATGAATTGTTATCAACGGAATGATCAGGTTGATTTCAACGAAAAAATTTCAGAAATAATGCTCAGGTGTAAAGAAATATATACAAATTTGCCTTTCCGTGTCGGGCAATATGTTCGCTACGCATCAAGGATACACCATGACTTCGAGGCGGTATTTTATTGTGCTATTTATGTTGGTTGCCCTGGGGCGGTCTCAGGCTCAATACAACTCACTCCGAATACCCGATACCATTTCCGGAACTACTTTTAACCTTGTTATTAAAGATACATTCAAACAGTTTTTGCCGGGCAACCAAACGATCACTACCGGTATCAATTCCGACTTCTGGGGACCAACTTTGATCTTCAACCAGGGTGATACTGTGCACATGAATGTGCAGAATAACACTAATGATGCAACCACACTTCACTGGCATGGCATGCACTTGCCGGCTGTTATGGATGGGGGGCCGCACCAGGTGATTCCGGCCGGAACATTGTGGCAGCCGTATTGGCTTGTAAAAAACAATGCGGCAACCTATTGGTACCATCCCCACCTGCACCAGATGATAGAGGAGCAGATGACCGAGGGAGTTGGTGGGTTTATCATTGTCAGGGATGCCCAGGAAGCTGCCTTGCCTTTGCCGAGAACGTACGGTGTCGACGATATCCCTTTAGCGCTGACCAGCAGGCGATTTGATTCTTCCAATGCGTTTCTGTGCACGGATGGTCCGTATGGCGATTATGAGTTGGCGAACGGCACAATACATGCGCAGGTTTCGCTACCAAAACAATTTGTGCGCTTCAGAATATTGGACGGCGAAATGCAGCGGGGATACAATCTTGGATTCAGCGACAACAGAACTTTTTACGTCATTGCAACAGACGGCGGCCTGCTCGATGCACCGGTTCCTGTGACAAGGGTGAAGCTGATGGTTGGCGAGCGGGTGGAGATACTGGTCGACCTAAGCGCGGACGCTATCGGTTCAGCGGTCGATCTCAAATCATATAATTCCGGCCAGGCCGCAGGCTTTCCTGGCGCAGAGCCGGACTCGACCGCCCCATCGGGAGGCCTTTTGAATAATGTCGATTTTCCGGTTTTACATATCAATGTTTCCGCGGCTGTTGCGGGTGCTATCACCACGTTGCCAACCACCCTTAAGAGCAATACTTATCTGACCGAGGCCGATGCAACCGTCAGCCGCGTTGTAGACGTGACCGGCGGCTCAGTTGGCCCCTTTTACCTCGATAGCACTGCTTTCGATATGAACTACATAAACAAAACAATA
Organism: uncultured Flavipsychrobacter sp.; assembly: GCA_964396625.1. Taxonomy (GTDB): domain Bacteria; phylum Bacteroidota; class Bacteroidia; order Chitinophagales; family Chitinophagaceae; genus Nemorincola. Next base: position 3,795 of record CAYNGS010000026.1, on the reverse strand, counting down.
AACCTCAATTCGGTAGAAAAGTGGACGGTTGCCAATAACAATAAATTTGGCCACTCCTTCCACATTCATGGGGTACAGTTCAAGATCGTTTCAAGAAGTTCAGGCCCTGTGGCAGATTATGAAAGTGGCTGGAAGGACACGTACTACCTGTTGCAAAATGATACGGTCACCTTCGTCGCAAAGTTCGAAGATTATGCAGATCAGTCGCATCCATTCATGTATCACTGTCATTTTACGCCACATGAAGACGGTGGTATGATGGGACAGTTTGTAGTGGTAGACCCCGGAGGCGTTGCGCAGACAAAAAAAGAACAGGCAGATTTCTCTGTTTACCCAAACCCGGCAAATGACCGGGTCTACATCTCGTTTGCCGACCCTTCGTCACGGCCTTACTATCTTACCATTACCAGCGCTGCGGGCAGAACCATGTATATGTTGCCTCGTCCGCAACTGAACAACGGGATCGACATTAGTAAATTCTCCCCCGGCACTTATTTTCTGCAGCTCACAGAAGAAGCCTCCGGGAAAACGGTAACAAAGCAATTTGTGAAAGAGTAGCATTCACCATGTTGCTTTTGTCGATCTTTTCTATTTCATAAAGCCTTAATTTCGGGTGACAATATTATTTCATGCCGAAGCTATTCACACCGCTAACTATCAGAAGCGTCACGCTGAAGAACCGTATCGTGGTATCACCTATGTGCCAGTACTCCAGCGCAGATGGTTTTGCCAATGAGTGGCATTTCGTTCACCTCGGCAGCAGGGCAGTAGGTGGTGCATCGCTGGTTTTCACCGAGGCAACGGCGGTATCGCCCGAGGGAAGAATATCCCCGCACGATCTCGGAATATGGAAGGACGAACATGTCGACCAGCTAAGGAAGATCACCAGGTTCATAGAAGGGCAGGGCAGCGTGCCGGGCATGCAGCTCGCTCATGCCGGACGGAAAGCCAGTGTTTCCGAGCCATGGAACCAGGACAAACTGATACCGGTGTCCGATGGCGGGTGGAAAACTTTTGCCCCAAGCCCTGTTGCTTTCTCCGATGAGAAGGATGATCCCATTGAGTTGACCACCGGCCAGGTAAAACAGATCATTACAGACTTTAAGGCCGCGGCAGCCCGTGCGCTTGAGGCTGGCTTTAAGATTATTGAAATACATGGCGCACACGGTTACCTTATCAATGAATTCATCTCGCCGCTAAGCAATAAGCGGACCGACAGTTATGGTGGATCATTTGAAAACCGGATCCGGTTTTTGTTAGAGATAATTGCTGCGATAAGAAGTGTTTGGCCCGAAACCTTTCCTTTGTTCCTTCGTATATCTGCCAGCGACTGGACGGCAGGCGGATGGACGATCGAGGATTCAGTTCGCCTTGCCGAAATTGTAAAAAGCCTTGGAGTTGATCTTATAGATTGCTCTTCCGGCGGCATTATCCCAAATGTAAAAATACCGGCCAAACCAGGCTACCAGGTTCCCTTTGCCGAAGCCGTGCGCGCAGCCGGGATATTAACCGGGGCTGTAGGTATTATAGTTACCCCTGAGCAAGCCGAAGCAATTCTGGAAAACGGTCAGGCTGATGTTATCTTTATGGCCCGGGAGTTGTTGCGCGATCCTTACTTCCCGCTTCGCGCGGCACGCGAGTTGGGCTATGACGAAATGCCATGGCCGGTTCAGTATGAACGCGCAAAACGTAAAAAGTAAGCTGATCAGGGAAAACTATAATTTGGCAAAGACAAGCCTGTTGGAATACCTAAGCTCATGAGTGGCAAGCACGCCCAATACCTTTTGCTCCCATTGTTCCGGTTGTTCTGAATAGCCGGTATGGCTAATAGCTTTCACCCAGGCCTTACAGTTTTCATTTCCCTTCAGCCGGTGATAAAACCGTTTGCGGGAAATAAGCTGGCAAAAGTCTATATAAGAGGCTATCTCATTTGAGTATTCCTTATAACGGCTTTTATGTCCGTGCTTATTTATATAATGGTTGTGCCCTTCTATCCCGAAGTGGTTATTCAGCACCTTTGCTGCCGGTCCATTTCCGCCGGAAGATTCTACTGCGGCCACGGCCAGAATTACCGGCGCAGGTATGCCATACTGCTGAGACAGTATTTCGGCAATTAACTTATGATTGAAGATGTACGTTTTGTTCTGCGCATTAGCAAAGAACACCAGACTCATCAACCCAAGCACCAATAATTTTCTTTTAAGTAACCTTTTCATTATCAACATAGGCATTATGTTTAATCAAATTGGTCGTTAAAAAATATTGTGGGGGTGTAAAAATAGACCTAAAACAGGATAACTAGGTAACAACGGTCGTTAAAATTTACCAAATCAACTTAAATAATAAATTAAATTACAATAATTGTATTATAAAATTGATTATGAATTAATTTGTTAGAGTAAGTATAAGTGATAACTTTCACATATGTTAATGACTAACATAAGACTGTATTTGTATTGGCCTATCTTTGCCTTAATGGCACAAACCACTGCTCCGTCCGCCGGGGTCTATATTCATATTCCGTTTTGTAAGCAGGCGTGCGTGTACTGCAATTTCCACTTTTCCACATCGCTGAAATATAAAGAAGATGTATTGAGTGCCATATTGCAGGAACTGCAAATGAGAAGGGAATATCTGCAGGGCGTTCCCATTGAAACCGTTTATTTCGGAGGCGGCACACCCTCTCTTTTATCAGCAAATGAAATAAACCGCATATTTGAAGCTATCATAAAAACATATGGAGTAGCCGACCTAAAAGAATTTACCCTTGAGGCTAATCCGGATGACCTGGATAAACAATACCTGAGGTCGTTGCGCACAACACCGGTCAACAGGTTTAGTATCGGTGTACAGTCCTTCAGGGAAGAGGACCTTATGTATATGAAGCGGGCGCATAATGTGCAGCAGGCCGACTATGCTATTAAAGCCGCCCAGGATGCCGGCTTCAGCAACCTCAGTATAGATCTGATATGCGGTACCCCCGGCCTTACAGACGAGGCCTGGAAACGTAATCTGTCGAAAATCACCGAAATGCGCATACCCCATTTTTCGGCCTATGCACTCACCGTCGAAGCCAGGACCGCTTTGCAGCACGCCATCGCTAACAGGAAAGCCAGTCCGGTGGATGCTGAACAGGCGGCCGGGCAATTCGAAATACTTATGGAGCAGGCCGCAGCGATGGGCTACGAACATTATGAAATATCCAACTTGTCGTTGCCGGGTCATCATGCTGTTCATAACACAAATTACTGGCGCGGGCATCATTATATCGGCGTCGGCCCGTCAGCTCATTCGTTCAATGGCTCATCCCGCATGTGGAACATCGCTAATAACGCACAGTACACCAAAAGCATACTGCGGGATAAGGCATTGCTTTATGAAGAAGAACATCTGACGCCAACAGAGCACCTTAATGAATACATTATGACTTCGCTGCGTACCATGTGGGGCTGTGACCTCAATAAAGTAGCGGCCGGCTGGGATAGTTCGTTAGCATATGAAGTCGAAAAAAGCAGCCATATTTTCCAGGAGAAGAATTGGATAACGCAAGAGGGCAGAAAACTTATGCTCACAAATGCCGGTAAACTATTTGCAGATAAAATAGCTTCGGAGTTGTTTATTACTGATGAGATAACCTAATGATTATTGGTATATCTCACGCCTGTGGCCAACATGGTGAATGTCAACAATTCTGATGTGGTCATCAATGGCGTACAAAATTCGATAATCACCTACTCGTACCCTCCAAAGCTCCGCTTTGTTAGTAACTAGTTTTTTACAACCTTCCGGGCGTGG
>CAYNGS010000025.1:0-13069 GCA_964396625.1 uncultured Flavipsychrobacter sp. | reverse complement strand
GGTTTTGACGTTATGTCTTTGGTCCAAATAGCAGCCGCCACATCGCTGTCATCCTTGTATGTTTTCCCATTGGTCGTATCGAAATCAGTAAAATCGAGAGTTTTAATATTGACAGCCGGTCGTGAAACATAAAGTTGCGCCACGCCCCAGTAAAAAACCGAGTCTTTTATTATTGAGTAGGCAGTATCGAGGTCTTTTTGCTTTTGAGCAGGTATATAAGGCCAGTCGAAAAAATTGATGAACCAAAAAGTATCAATATTGTGATAGGTATTATTTCTATATAACACTTTGTCAACAAGGTTCCATGTGTTTCCAACTATGGCGTCGCCTTTAAAATTATCCTTTTTAAAATAGTAGGTCATTGGCGTCCTTGCATTGATCACAGGATAATTATAGCTTGAAACATAGCCGATCAATTCACGAAATTGCGCCTTTATGGGCAATCGATAATATTTGTTTACGAAGATCAAAAAATAGGCAGACAGCAGCATGAATCCTCCCACGCAGAAAAGCCTGACGCTCTTATAAGGGATGACCTCGATTCCGTAGCTCATCGCGATAATCAGTGACGGCAACACAGGCATACTGTACCTGGAGACAAACATTGGAACAACCAGAACAGACCTCAGGTAAGGAATACCCATGCTAATAATTACTGAAATAAAGACAAAAACAAAGCTGAGATTCAGCGGATTTTTTTTTAGATTTTTAAAACCTTTGACGTTTACAAATACCGCTACCACGTAGATAACAATGAAAACAAACGCAACCCAGCTTACGAAGGAAGAAAGCCCAAAATATTCGGTAAAAAAAGAAATAAAGAAATCAGGTTTAAGATGCGGTATCCAGCTATCTCCATGAAGGTTTCCTACCATTTGGAGATAAGGCAGCCAAGGTATGTAAGCCACTGCAATCGACAAGTCTGCGAAAAACAAAATCTTTATTAACTTCCATTTTTTTTCTTTTTCCTGGCCCCAGAAGAAAATGGTAATGACCAGTTGCGAGACGATAACAAGGAAACCGAAGTAGTGTGTGTAAACCAGGCAGGCGGTAATGATGGCGTATATGACTGCGTCAGCAGCCCTGATATATTTGCATACTTTGATAAAAAAAAGGTAAGAGAGCGCTGTGAATGCCCAGAGAAATGAATATGCCCTGGCCTCCTGGGAATAAAAAATATTAAAATAATTGACGCAAGTCAATGCAGCAGCGACAAGGCCAAGTTGTTTGTTTTTTATTTCTTTACCGAGAAAGTACATTGCAGCTACTCCTGCAATTCCTCCGATCGCAGAAAGTGCCCGGGCAGCCCAATCGTTGTAACCGAAAAAATACATGAAATACCGGTCGGCAACGTAATAGAACGGAGGCGTCGTAATTTCTCCGTCTTTCATCACCTTGAAAAATTCAGCCCAGGATAAACCGGGGTCCGAATCAAGCATGGTCTGAAGCTCATCATATTCCAAACTTTGCTTTGTAAGGCGGCGAAAACGGATCAGTGCTGCAACAATCAGGATAACAAGCAGGATGACAGTGCTGTAGGAAACATGTTTCCCGAAAAGCAATCGTTTAGTTGCCGCCCCCTGTTGACTCTGATTCTCCATGGTATAATCGTTCAAAATTATATTTTCTTATTGAAGGCGAACAGTTATAAATCAAATAATCAGCAAAATACAAAAATGTATTGTGTTAAAATATAATTGCTGTATTTGATGCCACGCCCGCGGGGCGTATCATGGCACTATCTTTTTAACCCGGATGGGTAGAATAAATTGTTTAATCTAAATCTGAAAAACTATGAAACGGATATTTGTAATTTTCACCATTTTCTCGGCTGCGTCGTGTTTTGCGCAAACGCCCTGCAGCCGAAGCACGCCTCTATTCTCATTTGACAACGCCAGTGTTGGCTATGGGAAAGAGGTTCATACGCTGGGGAGTAATCCCGAATTTCCTTTTTTAAGGAACAAGGCATCTGCAGGCCAGGTGTATGCGGCGATAAAAAAGAATGACAGGACCAATGGCCGCGGCGTAATTGCCTTTAACAAGCTGATGATGGATGTTGGCTTCACAAATGGCGTGAAGGATATGGACGCCTCTTCAGTCACTGAAGCTCGCATACCCTATGGTACTGAGGGCAATATGGGCAGCGGCGGGTATAGCTATGCTTACTGTAAACTGGCTACCGACCCTGATGGAACAAGGGCATGGAAAATATCTTCGGGAGGGGATTGCTACGTGTATATATTGCAGAAATGCGGCAACGCCTTTTATCCTAATGCCGGCACTAAGAAAACGGCCTGTCTAGATGTGCCCGTGACTTTAACGGCAGATACCAAGGAAGTGACACTTGACGGCGGAACACCGGTGACAACAACTGACAAGGTTTACGTGTACTATCACAGGCGGAAGCAGGCTAAGCGCCCATTATCGCCGGATTTTTCAGATGTGCCTGATCGCCAGGCATCAAACCCCGTATTGCTGAGCGTGACCAAAAATGTGCAAACATTGCCACAGTCGTACAAGGTTACAGTAAACACAACTGATGATAATGTGCGTGTATGCCCCGATTCGACATTGAGTATCCCGGCAAACATAAGCGTGGAGAAAGTGTCGGAATATACCGGTAACTATCCTGCTACAGCGAAGAAGAACTATAAAGAAGTTTCAAAGAGAGCGTATAAGAGAATAGCGAGGAAAATGCGTAAGGCAGAAAGGAAAGAAAACAAGGTAGCACGTCTCACAGGTGTGCCGGTGGACGTTCCCGAAGGAAAAGGATAGCATGAGTGGAACATAGGGAAACAGTTGACAGCAGAGCTGGTATAAGGTTTACACTTTATGCCGGCTTTGGTGTTTAATGCCAGTTGCCATTTCATTTCATACTTTCACATAAAAATCAGGCAGGCAATTATGGTTCGTTTTACCGGTATTTTTCTTTTTTCTTTTTTCTTTTTGAGTATTGTCAATGCGCAGTCGACGAAACGAGAGTTTCGGGGAGCGTGGATCGCATCTGTTGCAAACATTGACTGGCCCAGCAAGCCGGGGTTGCCGGCTGTGGAGCAGCAGCAGCAGTTCGTTGCGCTGCTTGACCAGCTTAAGACGCTGGGCTGCAATGCGGTGATCGTGCAGATAAGGCCGGTATGCGATGCACTTTATGCGTCGAAAATAGAACCATGGAGCAGGTATCTCACCGGCAGGCAGGGGGAACCCCCATTTCCCTACTATGATCCGCTGATATTTATGATAGAGGAAACACACAAACGCAACATGGAATTTCATGCGTGGTTCAACCCGTTTCGTGCGCTGATGGACAACAAGCAAAATCCCAATCCGCCGAAGCATGTTACCCGGGTTCATCCCGATTGGGTGATTAACTACGGTACTCAATCTATATTGGACCCTGGTATACCCGAGGCGCGGGAATATGTGCTGAGCGTGATAACGGATGTGGTAAGGAGGTATGATATTGATGCCGTGCACCTGGACGATTATTTTTATCCCTACCGCGTGGCTGGGAAAACCTTTGGCGACGCACGAAGCTATGCAAAGTACGGGCATGGCATGGATAAGGACGACTGGCGGCGGAATAACGTAAGCCAGTTCATATCGCAGTTGAACACGGACATTAAACACATAAAGCCCTATGTGAAACTGGGTATCAGCCCGTTTGGTATATGGCGAAACAAGGACAAGGACCCTGAGGGATCGGAAACAAAGGGCGGGCAAACCAATTATGATGACCTGTATGCCGATGTGCTGCTGTGGATGCAGAAGGGGTGGATAGACTATCTGATGCCCCAGTTGTATTGGGAGCATACCAGCCATGCAGCGCCATTCGGTATCCTGATGCCATGGTGGTATGGCCATTGCTACAAAAGACATGTGTATTACGGGCTGGGACTGTACCGTATGCTGAATGCGCATAGTGGTCCATGGACAAGCGTTCATGAGCTGATGTGGCAGCTGCGTGATATCAGGAATCAATGCCCTAATACCGGCTACGCATTTTTTAGCGCGTCAAATTTCAACAAGATCAGGGTTCCTATAAAAGACAGTTTGCAATATGGTTTTGCAAAATATCCTGCGCTGGTGCCAACCATGCCGTGGCTGGATGATGTGCCGCCTGCGGCGCCTGTGCTGAAAGCTGAGGCTGCGACGAGCGGCGTGGTGCTTAAGTGGCAGGAAAGCAATCCGCAGAAGGAACCGTTGCGATATGTTGTGTACCGGTTTGTAAATAATGAGCCTGTGAACCTGGAACGCAATGACAAGATATTGTCCATTCAGCAAGGAACGGAATTTAGGGATGCGGATGCGAAGCGATTCAAACAACGGACCTATGTGGTGACTGCGCTCGACAGAACCTGGAATGAGAGCAAGGAAAGCAACATAGTAACACCTTAGCGAGTTGATGAATACTTAGTTAATAAACTTGCTGACAGGCGATCGTGGCTACGCCGATAAAAAAAATAACAAGGCGTATGTTGTAGCGCATACAGAATGTATAGTATCTTTTAGGCGTAAATATTGGTTAATGATTAAGAGACTGCTTGCCGTTGCACTATTGATGCTTGCAAATAATCTGTATGCTCAGGATAGGGTAAAGCTGTCCGGAAAGATCACGAATGCTTTGTCTGACAGCATCAGCGTAAGCTATAACAATAACAGGATAGCTTATTACCCAAACGAGTATTCTGCTCATATTGATAAGAACGGCCGGTTCTCATTGTCATTTCCTGTTCCGGCAGGTATTTATGTACAAGCCGAAATAAAGCATGGCGGCAAGGTAGCGGAAGTGCTGCTGTATGGGGGAGACAGTCTTGTGCTGGAAGTGCGTGCGGACCATTTCGACAGCACGATCCATTATACCGGCAGAGGTGGGGAGATACAGAACTTCATTGCAAAACATTCTTTGGCGATCGGCAGAATGAATCAATATACCATCAGGGCAAAAGAAGCTATAAATAAGGAACCTGCTGACTTCTTAAAAACATTGGAAAAAGAGAAACGAACCGAGATCGAATTTCTGAATAAGAATAAAACCGGGTTGCCCGAATCATTCATTAAATACTGGACCGCATTTTATCAATACTACAATTACTTTTTTACTGAGCAGTATCCGCAGATACATGAGATGATAAGGCTTAGGCGGTATACAGACACTGTACCGGCCGCCAATTATATAGTGACGAAAGATCTGCCATTTGCATTTAATGATACATTGCTGCAGGTGCCCTCTTACCTGCTATACCTCACCGGCATTTTTGAAGTGACGCTGAAAGCAGCGGGATACAATTACATAGGCAAGGATACCATAATAGTGCGCGAACAGCAGGATAGTGTGAACAGGCTGGCATACAAAACGCTGCCGGATAAAAGCGCTGAGTATTTCGTGGCGCAAAACATATATGGCCGGGCGAGGTATCAGCGCCCCGACAGAACGGATGCGCAATACCGAGAATTTAAACTGCACTGGCCGAAAAGCGAATATATGTACCTGCTGAACCAGCAGGTGAACCTCGCCAGACGGCTGGCCCAGGGGCAGCCGGCGCCCGATTTTGATATTGTGACCCAAGACGGCCGAAAAATGAAACTTTCGGATATGAGAGGAAAGGTTGTGTACCTCGGTTTCTGGGCGAGTTATTGCAGGCAGTGCCTGGCCGAGATGCTCAGGGAAAAAAATGTTAAGGAGCTGATCAGGAACAAGCCGCTGGAGTTCGTTTATGTGTCGATAGACAAGGATACTGCCGGCGTAAGCATGCTTATAAACAAATATAAAATGGAAGGCATTTTCACGAATGCAACCGGGGAATGGAACTCGAGGGAGGTAGGGCTGTATGGTGTGCAGGGATTACCAGCTTACTTTTTGATAGACGAAGATGGCAACTTTGCTGTGCAAAATGCGCCAACTCCCACGAACCCAACGGTATTGATATTGGAAATTGAGAAATTGTTTAAGTAAATGTAAACGGAAATAGTTACTGAGGATGATAGTTAAACTTGAAACCGATGCCGTGTATGGTTTGCAGTTTAGCCGCATTCTGAGATTTAAGATATTTTCTCACCTTAGTAATAAATACATCCATACTTCTGCCGAGGAAATAATCGTCTTTGCCCCAAACACTCATCAGTATCTCATCGCGCTTCAGCACGCGGTTGGCGTTCTGGCATAAAAACCGCACCAGGTCTGCTTCGCGCTGTGTAAGCTGGTGTTCTACCTTATCGTTGCCGAGCGTAAGATTAGTATAATCGAAGGTGAGATCGCCGATCTTGAAAACCACGTTTCCGTTGTCTTCCTTCTTCTTGGTGCGTTTCAGAAAAACTTGTATCCTCAGCAGCAGTTCCTGCATGTTGTAAGGCTTTGTAACATAATCATCTGCACCGGTTTCGAAGCCCGCAATCTTGTCATTGTCAAGATTTTTTGACGACAATAAAATGATCGGAATGTTCTCATTCTTCTTGCGGATGCTGTTTGCAAGCTCCATTCCATCTTTTTTGCCGGGCAGCAAAATGTCTATCAGGCATACGTCATAAATGTTCTTCATGAACTGATGCCATGCAACATCGCCGTCGGTGCAATGAGTTACTTCAAAATCCTGCTTTTGCAGAAAATCTTTAACGACATACCCGAGTACCGGGTCGTCTTCCACTAACAATATTTTAACTTTTGGCTGCGACATAAGTTATAGTACGGCAATTTTTAAAAGGTTTGTAGCGCTAATATAATACTTTCTATTGTTAAAGGTTGAATTAAATGAAAAATTAATTATAATTAATAGTGTAATTTATTTTATTCTATCAGGATTATTTGCAATAAATGACGCCCAGCTATTAGTTTTTTTTGCTTTATCAGGCGAAACATTATCTTTTTTTATAGCCAATGTGCGATGCTGGTAGTGGTGGCAGAGGGCAACTGCGACGGCGTCGGTTGCGTCCATAAAGCGCACGTCTTCTACTATGTTGAGTGTGTGCTGGAGCATTTGCCAAACCTGCTCTTTGGTGGCATTGCCCCTGCCGGTGATGGACTGTTTTATTTTGCGCGGCGCGTATTCGGTTGCGTGCAGCCCTGTGGCCATGGCCGCGGCTATGGCCACGCCCTGGGCGCGACCGAGCTTGAGCATACTCTGCACGTTCTTTCCAAAGAAGGGTGCCTCAATGGCCACAGCAACCGGCCGGTGTATGGAGATCAGGCTTTCCATCTTCTTAAAGATGAGGTGCAGCCGCTCCGCATGGTCTTTATGTTTTGACAGGTGGAGCACACCCATTTCTATCAGTGATACGTTACTTTTGTTAACAGAGATGAGGCCATAGCCCATTACTAAGGTTCCGGGGTCTATTCCGAGAATGATCTGGCTATCTTTCAAATAAAAAGAGTTGATGCTGTGAACAAAAATACCAAAATATGGCTTAACTATTTTGCCGGCGGGCTTATTTCGGCATTGCTGCTATGGAGCATATACGGGCAGGTAACCAAGCAGATAGCTAATATCGGCGTCGGTGCCTGGAAGCAGACCGGCGTGGGCGTCTATTTGTGGGCCTGCGTTGCGCTGATGTTCGTTAACACATCGCTGGAAGGGTATAAATGGTATTTGCTGACCTCGTCGGTGGCACCACTGAGCTACCCGACGGCTTTCTCCAGCTATCTTGCCGGGGTGGCATTTTCCATTGTAACCCCGAACAGGCTGGGTGAATACCCCGGACGAATTCTTTATTTGGGGAGGGATAATACTCTCCGGTATATCAATGTTTCTGTGCTGGGCGTTACTTCCCAATTGTGGGGCGTATATCTATTTGGATTTGCCGGGCTTATATATTATAACATTGCATTTACGGCATATTGGGCGAAAGTGGCGCTTGCATTTTGCCTGTTGGCTAATATTTTCATCGCTGTTATTTACCGAAAGTTTGAAATATGGCTGCCGGCATTTGAAAAAGTACGCTGGCTGAGACGATTTGCAGTGTATGGAAAATTGCTGAGCAGTTTTACATCGCGAAAGCAAATGCTGGTGTTAGGTATTTCAATATTGCGCGTGGCCGTATTCACGGCACAGTATTTGTTTTTATTGAAGTGGATGAATGTTAATGTACCTCCGGGAGCTGGTTACTGTATGGCTGCCTTGTTTTTCTGGGTGCTGGCGGTTATACCTTCCATAGCGCTAACAGAGTTGGGTATAAGAGGCCAGGTGAGTTTGTTTCTATTTCAGCATTTCGATTCCTCAAATAGTATTGGAATACTTGCTGCTACAGCTGGTATCTGGTTATTGAATCTTATCATACCGTCAATTATTGGCAGTATTTTAATACTGAGAATGAGGTTATTACGTTAATATTTTGGAATTTTGGATGATAAAGATGACACGAAATGAATGGGATTAGAAAAATAGTTTTGAGTATGGGCCTGGTTGTCTTTTCTGCGCATTTGTTTGCTCAAAGTGATTTTTGTTCGACGAGAAATACAAGTTTCAAGGATGGGGAGCGATTGACATTCAGGATCTATTACAATATGGGTTTCGTGTGGATCAATGCCGGCAACGTCCATTTTAATACCGATGCAGAAGAGGTGAACGGACATAAAGTGTATCATATAGTTGGTGAAGGAAAAACAGCCAAATCGTATGAGTGGTTCTATAAAGTAAGAGATAAATACGAGACGTACATCGACAAAGAAACGATGCTTCCCGAAAGGTTTGTGAGAAACGTGAATGAAGGCGGATTTAAAATAAATCAGGACGTTTCGTTTGATCATACAAAGAGCGAGGCGGTGTCTGACAAGAAAACTTATCCGATTCCAAAATGTACCCAGGACGTACTGTCTGCAATATACTTTGCCCGCAACATTGATTATAACAAACACAAACCAGGGGACAAGATATTTTTTAATATGTTTCTGGATAACAAAGTGTATTCGCTTTATATCAAGTATGTAGGTAAGGAGGAGGTAACCACGAAAATGGGAACCTACAGTGCAATCAAGATAGTGCCGCTGCTTATAGAAGGCACGATATTCAAGGGAGGTGAGAAAATGACGATATGGGTGACTGACGATGAAAACCATCTGCCGCTGCGGATAGACAGCCCCATACTTGTAGGCAGTATAAAAGCCGACCTGGTAGGGTTTGACAAATTACGACATCCTTTTGGCGGGATAGTAAATAAGGAATGACGGTTGATTTACATATAAAAACAACCTTGTTTCCGCAGGCACTCCTTTTTTCTATCTTTACACACTTTATTTAAAAATAATTGGTTCCGTATGGTCTCTGTTGGGAGAAAAAAAATGGATATAGCCGGGTTTGGGGAAATTGTATTGCGTGGTAAGCCTGTTTCTATCAGTACCCAGGCGCTGAGCGAGGTAAAGCGTGGTTACGACTTCCTGCGCGTATTCTCCAGGGGCAAACTTATTTACGGAATAAATACAGGGTTCGGGCCGATGGCGCAGTATCGCATAGAAGATGCGGATATACAGCAACTGCAATATAACCTGGTGCGCAGCCATAGTTCCGGCATGGGCCGTATGCTCTCGCTGCAACAGACAAGAGCGTTGATGCTGGCGCGGCTGAATACTATGCTTTTGGGCTATTCAGGCATACACCCTGATGCAGTGAAGCTGCTTGCAGAACTGATCAACAACAACGCCTATCCCTGTGTGTATACGCATGGCGGGGTAGGCGCAAGTGGTGACCTTGTGCAACTGGCACACCTGGCCCTGGGAATGATAGGAGAGGGTGAATTCATATTCAAGGGCAGGATACAACCGGCTAAAGACGTGTACAAGGCGCTGAAGCTGGACCCGCTGCATATATATATACGCGAAGGCCTGTCGATCCTGAACGGCACGTCTGCCATGACGGGAATAGGCGGTATTAATGTTATTATGGCGCAACGGCTGGTTTTATGGAGCCTGCTGCTGTCGCTGATGATAAACGAGATGATGGAGGCGTACAACGACTCCTTTTCAGGTGAACTAAATAATGTGAAACTTCACGACGGACAGCGTAAAATAGCGGCGTGGATGCGAACGCTTGGAGCGGGGAGCAAGCTGCTGCGCAGAAGAGACGAGCACTTGTATGACAAGAAAATAACTGAAGATGTAATAAATGATAAAGTACAGGAATACTATTCGTTGCGTTGTGTGCCGCAGATACTGGGGCCGGCTTTAGACACGATACTGAATGCACAGACGGTCATAGAAAATGAGCTGAATTCTGTGAACGACAACCCGGTTGTGGATCATAAAAACAAGAATATTTTTCACGGCGGAAATTTTCATGGAGATTACATAGCCCTGGAGATGGACAAGCTGAAACTGGTGGTGACGAAAGTATCTATGCTGGCAGAGCGGCAACTGAATTTCCTGCTCAACCCGCACCTTAATCAAAAACTGCCGCCTTTTACCAACGCAGGAAAACTGGGCCTTAATTTTGGTATGCAAGGCATGCAGTACCCGGCCACTTCCACGGTTGCCGAAAACCAGGCGTTAAGCACCTCATTGTATATCCACAGCATACCGAATAATAACGATAACCAGGACATAGTGAGTATGGGCTGTAACGCTGCTATGATATGCAGCGGGGTGATAGAAAATGCGCATGAGGTGCTGGCAATAGAGTTAGTGACATTGGTGCAGGCGATCGACATACGCAAAATCAGCGGCAAGCTGTCCCCTGCGGGCAAGTGGCTGTATACCAATACCCGCAAACTGTTTCCTTATTTCAAGGAGGATTTTGCGCCATCGCAGAAACTGCAGCAAGTGAAAAACTGGTTGATGGAAACAGATATAACAGAGCATTTTTATAAGGAGTTAAACACAGTGACGAGTAATGCAAAATAAATATGCCCTGGTAACAGGTGGATCCAGGGGAATAGGCCGCGCGGTATGCATAAAGCTGGCGGAGATGGGGTATAATGTGCTTATAAATTTTAAGGGTAATGAGGCTGCCGCTGCAGAGACTGCGGAAGCTGTACGGAAGTCGGGTGTGTTGGCAGAGCTAATGCGATTTGATGTTGCGGACAGGGAAAACGTAAAGGAAGCGCTGGGCAACTGGCATGAGGCAAATAAGGACAAACTCATCGAGGTACTGGTGAATAATGCGGCTGTGCGAAATGATGCTTTGCTGCCCATGATGAGCGATGAACAGTGGGATACTGTTGTGGACACCAGCCTCAACGGCATGTATAATGTGACAAAGCAGGTAATTACGCAGATGGCATTGAACCGTTATGGGCGAATCATAAATATCGCATCTCTAAGTGGGCTGAAGGGCATGGCTGGCCAGGTGAATTATTCTGCTGCGAAGGGAGGCATGATAAGCGCCACCAAAGCATTGGCGCAAGAGGTAGCGCGCAGGAACATTACGGTAAATGCTATAGCGCCGGGGTTTATTAAGACGGACATGACGGCCGATCTCAACGAAAAAGAACTTGTAAACCTGATACCGGCACGACGTTTCGGTACGCCAGAAGAAGTGGCCTCATTGGTTGGTTTCCTGGCGTCGGGGCAGGCGGCATATATTACAGGCCAGGTCATTTCTGTAAACGGAGGACTTTACTCGTAATCCGCGTTTTTTTACAACTAAAACAGCCGTTTATTTTTTCTTACTGAGGCAATATATTCCTGCAGGTCTTTGGAGGGTTTTAGCCAGAGCAGGAACAAAATATAGACGATGATGATAACGGAGCTGCGGAGGGTTGCATCGATAAAAGTGTGCATATAGACGTGCCGGTCCGGATTAAAAAAATACGGAAAAAGGAGTCCGGCTGCGAGCGCGGGTAATGCGGCAACAATGACTAGGACAGTCCTGAATGAGAAGGGCTGCATGTCCAGTTTTTTCCAAACAAAATAGAACTTGAGCAAATTGTAGACGGCCAGTGCAAGGGTACTGGCCCATGCGGCACCATATATACCATACCTGGGCACCAGGAACCTGATCAAAAAATACAAAATGGCGGATATGCCCAACGAAACGTAAAAATTGAATTTATAGTAGTTCGTTATAGATAATACCTGGTCATTCATGCCGGTGCCAATATTTATGAGCTGACCAATCAATAGGACCAGAAAGACGGGTATTAAACCTGAATAGTTTCTACCACTGCCGATTATCGCCACAGCGTTTTCGAGATTGCAGCACATTATTACAACGATACCCAGCGTTGGTATCAGTAAGTTAATAGAAGACCTGATGAAAATATCTTTTGCTTTTTCGATGTTTTTTTCGGCGAATGCGTTCGCAAGTGCTGACAAACTGGCTTGCATAAACGCCTTTGACGGCATATTGATCAACGAGATAAAATAGATAGCCACTGCGTATACCGCAAGTGCGCTGAAGCCTCTTATATCATAAAGGGGAATCAGTAAGGCATCCATGAACGCAAGCAGCATCATGGAAATATTATACAAGTAGTGATACCAGGAAAAGTGCAGGATCTCCTTGTATTCGACGGAAGTAAAACTATCCAGGTTAGTGGAGAATCCAAATCCTTTTGTGTTATAGGAGATCAGAAAAAATATCAGAACGGGGACAAAATATATGAATACTGTGCCAACAACGAGGACTGAGAAAGTTACATATTGAAAGGCGAAGAGCAGGATCAAAGCAATATTGATCACGCGCAGCAAAACCTCTCTCATAAATGACGATATGGCCACTTTCATTTGTGAGCACAGGTACTGTTCCAGCATTGTCATGTACACAAACAGCAAGGTATAGACAGGTAACCAGACATAGTAGGCCTGCATCAGCGGTCTGTCCTCCGGTTGAAAGTGACGTAATACCCAGGCTGGAACAAGAAAATAAATAGCCGAAATGATAAGAGTAATTCCGAGCGGAACGACCATACAAATTGTCAGCAGCATTTTTCGCTTGGCATCTTCATTGTTGTAGCGGTGGATGAATACCGCCAAAGTATTGTTCAAACCAAAGGGCGTAAAAACGGAGAGCATCATAGCCCACCGGGTCAGGTTGTTGATAAAACCATACTGTCTTTGTGCAACGTACCTGGTAGACAACCATATGGATAAGGCCCCCAACAATGCGCCGGTAAAGACGACTATCGATGTTTTGACGGATTGCCTGAA
>CAYNGS010000024.1:0-13444 GCA_964396625.1 uncultured Flavipsychrobacter sp. | reverse complement strand
GATCTATACAGCTCGCTATACAGCATGTCGCCCGACTCGGTCTATGGCGAATATATGAGCACGCTGCTTTTGGCAAAAAAATATAAGCAGGCAGAACAGGTTGTGGCCAAACAAATGACACTTCGCCCAAACCCTTTTCTGCGCATCGACCTGGGCAATGTATATGCCAAAGAGGGAAAGGACGACAAGGCAAAGTCCCAATATGACACGGTACTGAAAATGGAGAACGGTGACGACATGCTTACCCAGCGCATCGTTACCGCCTTCGTAAATGGCGGCAAGGATGACTATGCGATACTTACTTACGAAAAGGCGATCCAGCTATTGGGCACTCCCTATTACTACAGCGCTCCACTTGCAGCATTATACGCCAAACAGGGCAATCTTGACAAGGCGATAGATGTTGTGATCTCGGGCAACCCGGCACAGTATATGTACATGGAGAACGCGAAAGCGCAGATGCTGCAGCTGCTTGGCAATGATCCCGAAAAACTACAGAAAGCTCAAAAAATACTCGTCAATAAAATAAACGCCCAGCCTGAAAATGTTTTTTTTGCCGAACTGCTGACGTGGATATACACACAAAAGAACGACTGGGACGGCGCGCTGATACAGATAGAAGCGATCGACGAACGCAATAAGGAGACCGGCAAACGGTTGGCAGACCTGGCGCGGAACGCGGTTGCTGCGAAACAATACGAGACAGCTATCAAAGCTTATGATGATGTGATCGCAAAGGGAAAAGAACTGCCCTACTACATTAACGCCAAAAGTGATCGGCTTACCGCGGCCTTTGAGCAGATAAAGAATAATCCCAATTATAAGCCTGAAGATGTCACCGGTCTTGAAAATCAGTACGACAGCTTCCTGATCGAGTTCCCCAAATATTATGGCATGCAGACAGGGTCGGACTTTGCGCTGCTGGAAGCTCAATATGGCAATAACGTACCAAAGGCCATTGAAATACTGCGCAGCGGCCTTGCAGACCCCGACATAAGAAGAGACATGGTCGGCAAATTCAAACTGCAGCTCGGCGACTATTACCTGCTTACAGGAAAACCCTGGGATGCTTCGCTCACCTATAGCCAGGTAGACAAGGAATTCAAACAGGATGCGCTGGGCGAAGACGCCCGGTTCAGGAATGCGAAACTCGCCTACTACCGTGGCGACTTCGACTGGGCACAGCGCCAGCTCACTGTACTGAAGTCCGCGACCTCAGAGCTGATCTCCAACGATGCAATTTATCTCTCGGTGCTGATCACCGAAAATGTAGAGGACAGCAACCTGGTACCGTTGAAACGGTTTGCATACGCCGGCCTGCTCTTGTTTCAAAATAAGGACAAAGAAGCTGAGGCATTGCTCGACAGCATCAACAAAGCTTTTCCTGAACACCCGCTCAATGATGATATACTTATGCTACGCGCGGATATGGCGCTTAAACATCACGATTACGAAAAGGCGCTGGCATACCTGAAAAACATTTATGAAAAATATGGCAAGGATGTATTGGGCGATGATGCCGTGTTCAAAATGGCCGAGATCTACCAAAATGACTTACATCAAAACGACCAGGCCAGGCATTATTACGAGCAGCTCATAATCGACTATCCGGGCAGCACTTTTGTACAGACGGCGCGGCAGCGGCTTTCGGAGCTAAATGGCGCAGTCACGCCTTAGCACCCCAACGCTGACCAAAAACAGGAAATAGCACCAATACTTTCCCTATTTTTACTTCCAAAACCTATTAACGGTTTGCTACTTTTTTTTGATCCAGATTATGCATTCAATCGTCATATTCGCCTCCGGTACCGGCACCAATGCAAAAGCAATTATTGAGCACTTCAAAAAGAATGGCAAGGCGCAGGTATCCCTGATCGTAAGTAATAAAGTCGACGCAGGGGTGATCGAGATAGCCGAGCGCGAGCAGATACCATTCCTGATCGTAAATAATCACACCATTCATGAAACGCTGCTCCTGGAGCAGTTAGATGGTTATGAACCTTCCCTTATAGTTCTGGCAGGTTTCTTATGGAAAATACCCATGCACTTGCTCCGCGAGTACCCCAACCGCATTGTCAATATTCACCCGGCACTCCTGCCCGGCTTTGGAGGCAAGGGCATGTATGGTGCAAAGGTGCACGACGCCGTGTTGACTGCCAAAGAAAAAGAGTCGGGGATCACCATCCACTATGTAAATGAGGTGTATGATGCCGGCCGCGTTATTATGCAGGCGCGATGCCCGGTGAAAGAAAAAGACACCGCGGACAAATTAGCCAAACGCATTCACAAACTGGAGCACTTTTACTACCCGAGAACCATCGAATTCCTGCTGGATGAAATGGGACAACCGAAAACAAAATAGTTTTCCGGACTTTTCTAAATATTATTCAGGAACAACTGCGGGAAAATACCCAACAGCAACACAAGCAGGCAGGTGATGATGAGCATGAATTTATCGCCCGGTGTGACCTGTGAGTTCATCTCAGGATTGCCGGGCTTGAAATACATGGCGATAATGACACGGAAATAGTAGTACACGCTTATCGCGGCCATCAGCAACGCAAATATAACCAGCCACAACAACTGCCCCTGTTGCACTACGGCAAGCAATACATAGTACTTCGCCATAAAGCCGCCGGTAAGCGGAATACCGGCAAGCGAGAAAAGGAATATTGTCGTCACAAATGCGAGCAACGGTTCTTTTTTCGCAAGTCCGTTGAACCCGTCATAGGTGTAATCTTTCAGTTTTACCAGTACCGCAAATATGCCAATGGTTGCTACACTGTAAGCAACCGCATAAATAATGATACCCTGCCATGCGATAGCATTTACGGCCAGCACTGCAAAAAGCATAAAGCCTGCCTGCGCAATAGAGGAATACGCCAGCATACGCTTTACACTCTGCTGGAAAACCGCGGTCACGTTACCGACAAGCAGCGTGGCTGCAGTAATGATGGCAAGAACGATGGTCCAGTGCTCACTGAGGCTGTTGAAAGCTGTCTGGAAAAGACGGAGGAACGCAAAGAAGGCGCCGGCCTTTACGATCGTTGCCATGAAGGCCGTAAAGGGTGTAGGTGATCCGTCATACACATCGGGTGTCCACATATGCATGGGTGCGGCAGATACTTTAAACGAGAGCGCCACCATGATGAACATGATGCCCGCCAGCGCCAGGGGATTCAATGCATCGCTATGCAGCACACCGACCATCTCCATAATATTGAATGTACGTGCGGCCCCGTATAATAACGTAATACCCATCAGCAATATGCCGGTGGAGAAAGCGCCCATCAACAGGTATTTAAGAGAGGCCTCGCTGCTCTTCAGATTGCGCTTGTCGCTGCCCGCCAGGATATATTGCGGAATGGATAGAATTTCAATGCCTATGAACAACATCAGCATGTTGTTGTACGTGGCGAGCAGGTATAAGCCGCAGAGAATAAAAAAGATGAGGGCAAAATACTCAGCCACATGTATCCCCACTTTACTTATTTCTTTACCCAGCAACAAAATGTATAGCAGCGAACAACCGGTCATCAGCGTATTAAACCACAAAGAATAATGTTCCACGCGCAGCATATTGCTGAAAAACAATTGCGGCGCATTGGTCGGTGTTGTCACAAGATCCCAGATATTTATTCCTACCAACGCAGCAAAAAGCACCGATGCAAGCGCGACAATACTCTTCCTGTTGTCTGCTATTAACCCGGCAAACATCATTATAATTCCAAAAATCGTTGTAGCAATAATTGCCTTCATAAAAACCCCAAACCCCTGGAGGGGCTTACCTTTGTTGTTAATAAATATTATATGCCCTTGCCGCCTTTGCAGGCAAAAGTTTTACTTCACTATCATACCCGCAATGCCCGATGTCAGATCCAGCAACGGCTTCGGATAAACGCCGAGGAAAATGATCAGGCTGATGATGATCGCCAGGCCCAGGTATTCATTCACACCCAGGTCCTTTGAGATCACCATTGTCGTTACATTGCCATAAGCCGTTTTCTGGATCATATTCAGCGTATAAACTGCGCCGAGTATCACACCCAGCCCGGCTACCACCATAATAGTAATATGATTTGCATTGCTGCCGCTGAACAGCCCATTGAACAGCATGAACTCGCCCACAAATCCGTTTGTAAGCGGCAATGCAATATTGGCCAGCGAAATGATAACCAGCGCAATTGCCATCTTTGGCGCCGCGGTGGCCATGCCGCCCAGCTTTGTCATATCGCGGGTGCCCCAGCGGTTCTCTATCATACTCACCATCACCCACATACCGGTTATGTTAATACCGTGGTTGAACATCTGCACCATGATACCGTGCATACCTACATTTGTGTGGGTAAATGCTGCCGCACACATCAGGCCCATATGCGCAATGGATGAATAAGCGATAAGGCGCTTAATATCTGTTTGCACAATAGCTATACAGGATGCATAAACAATACCGATGACCGAAAGCACGACAACAGTATCAGACCAATAAGCAACACCCGCAGGCACCACCGGCAGCAGCCAGCGCAGCACCGCATACAATCCCATTTTCACCATCAGTGCACTTAATATTATCGTAACCGGAGTCGGCGCCTGCTCATAAGTGTCAGGCTGCCAGGTATGAAACGGGAAGATCGGCATCTTTATAGCAAACGCGATAAAGAGGAGCCAGAATAACCACTGTTGTTTCTCGGGCGACAACGAAGCTCCTGCTCTTACAATGTCATTCCATGCATAGCTGGTTGCGCCCTGCGTCTGCAGCGACAAATAGATCAACCCCGCCAGCATCATAAGACTGCCGACAAACGTGTAAATGAAAAACTTGAAAGTAACCGGTATGCGCTTTTCGCCGCCCCAACGCGAGGACAGAAAATAAACCGGAATAAGCGCAAGCTCCCAGAATACATAAAACAGCAGTGCATCGTAGGCAAGGAACACGCCCATGAGCCCGGCCTGGGACATAAGGAGAAAGCCATAAAATGCACCCGGCTTCTCCACCTCTTTGTTCACATTAGTGATCATAACCACCAGTACCACAATGCCGGTAAGCAGGCACAGCATGCTGCTCATACCATCAGCCGCCAGGCTGAACTGTGTGCCGAGCACCGGTATCCAGGGCTGCGTAAACGTTATTGGTGCCGAAAAATTTGCCCCGCTTACATAAGCCGAAAGCGCAAGCGTGAGCATCGAACTGATCAGCGCAAGCGCCTTGGCACCATCGCCCTTTGTACTGAAGGACAAAATGCCTGACAATAATGGAATAAGTATAAGAAATACTAAAATCATACTTTCAAGTCAAAAGTTAAAAGCGAAAACAATCAGTTTCCGCTTCGCACTTAGTTATTTATCTGATCCAAAAAAAACTGATTGTGAACAACACCACAATTCCCATCACCATAATAAAAATATAAAAGCCCACCTGCCCGCTTTGCAGCAAACGCAGCCTGTCTCCGCCCCAGCGAACAGTCTTGCCCACGCCATTCACAATACCATCAATGCCTCTTTTTTCCGCAAATTTATCCAGCAGGCGCGACAGCGCTTCTATGGGGCGCACGATCACAGCATCATAGAGCTCATCTACATACCATTTGTTCGCCAATACTTTTTTGAATCCTGTGTAAACACCGGAGAACTGATTTACGGCAAACAGCTTACGTGTTGCAAAATATACGATCAGCAACATCACAGCAGTTGCTCCAAACAATGTTATTTCCCGTGTGGCAGTACCGGCATCTTCATGCACATAAGCCGGTATTTTGGCCCCTGCTAAAAACTCATTTAGAAAATCGTGTCCGCCAAACAAGTGAGGTAGCTGCACAAATCCGCCAACTAACGACAAGATCGCGAGCACCACCAGCGGAATTGTAATGGCTGCCGGCGACTCATGCAGGTGATGGGCCTGTTCATCAGTGCCGCGAAACCCGCCTAAAAAAACCAGCATCAGCAGGCGAAACATATATATGGCCGTGAGTATTGCAGCAAACGACGCCAGGTAGAAATAAAGCTGATTGTGATCATAAACAGCCATCAGTATCTCATCTTTCGATACAAAGCCGGAGGTGAACGGAAAGCCTGATATAGCCAGTACCCCAACCAGGAACGTGAAAAAGGTAATAGGCAGCTTCTTCCTGAGCCCGCCCATTCGCGTTATATCCTGCTCTCCACCCATGGCGTGTATAACCGAGCCGGCACCGAGGAACAACAACGCCTTAAAGAATGCGTGTGTCATAACGTGAAAAACCCCTGTGGTATATGCTCCTACTCCCAGTGCCAAAAACATGAAACCAAGCTGGCTCACGGTAGAGTAGGCAAGTACCTTCTTAATGTCATTTTGGTAGAGCGCTATTGTGGCGCCGAGTAAGGCAGTGGCCAATCCAATTACAGCCACTATATTCAGCGCCACAGGAGCAAGATCATACAGTACATTGCTGCGGGCGATCATATAAATACCTGCGGTAACCATGGTCGCAGCATGTATGAGCGCAGATACAGGAGTAGGGCCCGCCATAGCGTCCGGCAGCCAGGTATATAGCGGTATCTGTGCGCTCTTGCCCATTGCTCCGATAAAAAGGCAAATGGCGATCCAGTTATAAGTGGATGTGGGCACGATCACCTGTCCGCTGTGCAACTGCGCAAAGAAATCCTGGTAGGACAATGTACCATAAGTGTACAGGATAAGCAGCATGCCAACCAGGAAGCCAAGGTCGCCAATGCGGTTCATGACAAAGGCCTTTTTCGCGGCATTGGTATAGTCTCGGTTCTTAAACCAAAAGCCGATCAGCAGGTAGGAACACAACCCTACTCCTTCCCACCCAATGAACATGATCAGGTAGTTGGCGCCAAGTACCAGCAGTAACATGGAAAAAACGAAAAGGTTCAGGTAGGCAAAGTATTTTACCATTCCCTCATCATGCCCCATGTAAGAAGTAGAGTAAACGTGGATCAGGAAACCTACTCCGGTAATAATAAGCATGAACAAGGCAGAGAGGGCATCTACCTGGAAGGCGAATGGTACATTCAGCTTACCCGACTGTATGAAATCAAACAGATTAACGATCACGGCACCGGGGAACGACGCACTTTTCACCTCAAAGAATATGCCTGAAGCCACGACGAAAGAAGCCAGTATGGCAACGGAGCCGATGATTCCCCCCATTGCTTTTGGCATTCTTTTCCAAAATATACCATTTATCAAAAATCCGATCAATGGGAAAAGCGGTACTAAGTAAACTAAGTTAGCCATAAACTCCAACCCCGCATAAGCAGGACTTTAGTGTTTTAATCTGTTTAAAATATTTATATCCACGGAATGCACTTTCCGGTACATCATAACAATTATAGCCAGGCCCACCGCTACCTCTGCCGCAGCTACCACCATAATGAAAAACACGAACAACTGCGCATCTGCATCCGCGTAAATTTTAGAAAAGGCCACCAGCAATAAATTCACTGCATTCAGCATCAGCTCAATGCACATAAAAATGATGATGGCATTACGGCGCATCAATGCTCCCATTACACCTATAGAGAATAACAGGAGGCTCAGGAATAAATAATGTGTCGAATTTACCGGCATAATCGTGCGCTGATGCGCTTAAAATTTGTTAACAATAGTACTTTATTTCCTTCCCGGTTAAGGTCAGGAGTTTTCATTATGAACCAAATGTGTACCTTCCTTCTTACCGATCACTATCGCACCTATCATTGCACTGAGAAAGAGAACACTGCTTATTTCAAACGGCAATACATATTTTGTAAATAGTACCCTGCCGAGATTTGTTATCAAACCTATATCGGTGGAAGTCTTTTCAATTACTTCCGGCTTTGCGGTTTTTATGGCCGCCAGCACCACCAGAAATAAAACACCACCGGATATTACACCCGCCAGCTGCACCAGCTGCCCTTTTTGCGGCTCTACGTCTGCGTTCAGATTCATAAGCATGATCACAAACAGGAAGAGCACCATTATGGCGCCGGCATAAACAATAATATTCACTATTGCCAGGAACTGCGCATTCATTAAAATGTAATGACCCGATATGGCAAAAAAAGTGCCGATCAAAAACATCACACTGTTCACAGGGTTGCGGCTAAGAATAACACCCAGCGCACAACCGACTGCAATAGCAGACAAGACCCAGAATAATATATCGTAAATATCCATTATTTGCTTTCCTGTTTTTTAGGGTTAGGGATCAGCAGATCTTCCTTTTTATAGATAAAGCTTTCACGGGTATAGTTCGACGGCATCACAGTTTCCGTAAGATATACAGCATCTTTAGGGCAAGCCTCCTCACAGTATCCGCAAAAGATACACCTTAGCATATTGATCTCGTATTTCGCAGCATATTTTTCTTCACGATACAGATTCTCTTCTCCCGGCTTGCGTTCTGCCGCTTCCATGGTAATTGCTTCCGCAGGGCATGCCAGGGCACAAAGTCCGCAGGCTGTGCAGCGCTCGGCCCCCTGCTCGTCGCGGTTCAGAATGTGCAGGCCGCGAAATACAGGGCTAAACGGACGCTTCACTTCCGGATAGCTGATTGTCGCTTTCTTTTTGAATATATGGCCCAGCGTAATGCCGAGTCCCTTTGCCAGTGCAGGCAGGTACAACTTCTCCCCGAACGACATGGGATCGCGGTTCACCTTTACTGCTCTGTTAGTTAGTTTTTGCATTGTTTTCTTTTTCCAATATCACTATAATATTTTCAATTTTGGGTTTCAAACCTGGCAATACTTTGTCAATTGTTTCCCAAACTTTCCTCCAATCGGTAAAATCATACGCATGCGCAAAAAAGTTCCTTGCTGCCTTCATTAACTGCCACTCTACTTCACTAAATCGTTCTCGAATGTCCTGAGGAACTTTCCCACCGTTTTCACCTATCACAATCAATTGCATTAAGCACGCATCCTTCATCATCTGGTTACGCAGAAACACTTCCTCATTGATACCTTTTATATAATCAAATATTTGGTCTATCGCAGTGTTTATCAACTCCAAATAAACAATATTGTCACGCTCCCGTTTCATCTATTTTGAAAATAATAGAATTTTGTCCGCGTCAATATATTTCTTCAGCCTTGGATAAACACGTTCCTCTTCAACTAAATCAACCTTATTCGAAAACTTTTCTTCCAGGTCGACCAAATATTGCGCCAATCCAAAATAGCTCATCCTTGTATTTTCAACTAATGAGAACAGCATGTCAATGTCACTTTCTTTACCTGCATCGCCACGGGCATATGAGCCAAATAAATAAACCCTCTTCACCGGCTTATCTTTGAAATAGTCGGTAACGGTATCTTTTATTTGTTGAACACTGAGCATTTTTAGTCTCTATTATTTTTTTTACTTTTTTACAAACCACAAGATCACTACACCGGTTATCAGCATATTTGCCAGTGCCAGCGGTATCAGCGACCTCCATCCCAACTTCATCAGCTGATCGTAACGGAAACGTGGCAAGGTCCAGCGCACAGCCATGAAAAACAGAATCATTCCTACAACCTTGGTCAGCAGTACTCCGACGCATATAAGCGAAAACAACAACGGGTGCACATGGGCTGCTACCTGGTCCATGAACGGAAAATTGTATCCCCCGAAATAAAGCGTCACCAGTATAGACGAGCTCACGAACATGTTTATGTATTCGGCAAAAAGATAAAACCCAAGCTTCATAGACGAATATTCCTGGTGATAGCCCATGTTCAATTCACTGTCGCACTCGGGCAGATCGAACGGCGCACGGTTCAGTTCCGCAAAGGCACAGGTAAGAAAGATGATAAACCCGACCGGCTGCTTAAAGAAATTCCATGAAAAATAACCGTCGCTCCAGAATCCATGCTGCTGCGCAACGATGTCGCGAAGGCTTAGTGAACCTGTAAACATAAGCAAGGCGATGAGGCTTATGCCCATTGCCAGCTCATATGATATGGCCTGCGAAGCTGCACGAATGCTGCTTAAAAGAGAGAACTTGTTATTGGAAGCCCAACCACCCAGCATAACGCCATATACGCCGAGGCTCACTACTCCGAAAACGAACAGGATACCAATGTTTATATCGGCAACCTGGAATGAAAAAACGTGCCCGGCTGAAGTTACATAATCAGGACCCCATGGCACCACAGCGCTGGTCATGGTAGCCGTAAGCATAGCAAGGCAAGGCCCAAGTACAAAAATAAAGCGTGTGGAACGGTCGGGAATGATCTCTTCTTTGAAAAATAACTTTAAACCATCTGCCAGCGGCTGCAACAGTCCAAATGGTCCGGCACGGTTTGGGCCTATACGATCCTGCATTACGGCAGACACCTTGCGTTCTGCCCAAGTAGCATACATCGCAATACCCAAAGAGCTCAGAAGTATTACCGTAATGAGAACTGCTTTTTCAATAATAAACGCTGTATCGATCTGTAGTAACAGCATAATGGTGCAAAAGTAATTTTAGTTGTTTAAAATTTTTATAATTCTCGTCAGCTTTACTCTTTAATACCCGGTCATTTTTTTATGCCGCCCGAAACATCATGAGCAGTTTTAAAATCATTTGAATGAGCAGGCCCCTCTATTTTAGACAGATCTACGTCCGGCCGGTTCACGTCGCTCACGTCATGTATGTCCATTAAAAAATTAGGTTGCTTGCCTATTACCTTGTCAATGACTATTGGCGTCTTTTTAGTGCCTACATAGTGTCCCTGCGATATAACGCTGCTGCGCTGTATCACCGACGGACCTTCTATGACCCAGTCTTTTGTATCTTTTTTATGGAAACGGCAATCATTACATATGAACTCCTCCACCTCGCCCCATTGGTCTTTGCGGGCAGTAACGCGGAACACTTCTTCCCCACGCATCCATAGCCTTACTTTCCCTTTGCAGGTCGGGCAATCGCGGTTCGCATCCAGCGGCTTTGTGAACCAAACCCTGTTTTTAAACCTGAACGTTTTATCGGTCAAGGCACCTACAGGGCAAACGTCGATCACGTTACCTATAAAATCGCTTTCCAATGCCTTATTAAGATAAGTGCTGATCTGTGCATGATCACCCCGGTCCAGTATGCCATGCTCTCGCTTTTCAGTCAGTTGGTCAGCGGCATATACACAACGGAAACACATAATGCACCGCGTCATATGCAGTGATATGTATGGGCCGATATCTTCTTTCTCAAAAGTCCTGCGTTTAAACTCATACCGGGTGCCTTCATTACCGTGTTCGTAACTAAGGTTTTGCAGGTCGCATTCCCCTGCCTGATCGCAAACCGGGCAGTCGAGCGGATGATTAATCAGTAAGAATTCAACTACACCTTTGCGGGCGTCCAATACTTTTTCCGAAGTTATGTTCTTAACCTCCATGCCATCCATCACGGTAGTACGGCAGCTCGCTACCAACTTCGGCATCGGGCGCGGATCTTTCTCCGAGCCTTTACTCACCTCTACGAGACAGGTACGGCACTTTCCCCCACTGTCCTTAAGTTTGCTGTAATAGCACATGGCCGGTGGGGCTACTTCTCCGCCAATCATACGCGCAGCATTCAATATAGTGGTACCTGCCGGCACATCTATGCTGATGTTATCAATCGTTACTTTAAACTTCGGTTGTTCTGACATAAGTCAAATTCAAAAATCAAAAAAATCTTTAAGCGCTTGCCGCAACATGAATCGGATCGGCATAGTGAGCCAGTCCATAATTCCGTCTCTGCGATTCTTCAGGGTTCAATACATGCCATTCAAACTCATCGCGGAAATGGCGGATGGCCGCGGCCACAGGCCATGCTGCGGCATCGCCCAGCGGACAGATGGTATTGCCCTCTATCCTGCGCTGAATATCCCACAACAAGTCAATATCGCTCATCTTTCCGTTTCCGTACTCTATGTTCTTCAGTATTTTATACATCCAGCCGGTGCCCTCGCGGCAGGGGCTGCATTGTCCGCAGCTTTCATGATTATAAAAACGAGCGAGCGACATCGTATGACGCACCACGCATTGATCTTCATCAAAAACCTCAAATCCTCCCGAACCGATCATCGATCCGGAAACAAACCCGCCATCCGACATACTTTCATAGTTCATCAGCCGGGTTTCACCCTTTGCGGTTTTTAATAAAAGATTGGCAGGCAATATCGGAACAGAAGAGCCGCCCGGAATACATGCCTTCAGCCGCCTGCCATTCTTTATGCCGCCACAATATTCGTCGCTGAAAATGAATTCTTCTACCGATATGGTCATATCGATCTCGTACACACCCGGCTTATTAATATTGCCGCATGCCGACATGAGCTTGGTACCTGTCGACTTTCCTATGCCGATCTTGGCATACTCATCGCCACCCATATTTATGATAGGTACTATCGCGGCTATTGTTTCCACGTTGTTTACCACTGTCGGGCGCATCCACACGCCCTGTATCGCCGGGAACGGTGGCTTCATGCGTGGATTACCCCTTTTTCCTTCCAGCGATTCGATCAATGCTGTTTCTTCCCCGCAGATATACGCCCCGGCGCCCCGATGCACATATATTTCGCAATCGAAACCGGATCCTAAAATATTATTCCCGAGCCATCCGTTGTTCCTGGCCTCCGCAATAGCCTGGTTCAATATGTCAACGATCCACGCATACTCTCCACGTATATAAATGTAAGTGGCATTGCTGCCGAGCGCAAAACTGCTCACCAGCAACCCCTCTATAAGCAGGTGCGGAATAAATTCCATCAGGTAACGGTCCTTGAATGTGCCAGGCTCAGACTCATCTGCATTGCAGACAAGATGGCGTGGCACTCCTTCCGGCTTCGCAAGAAAACTCCACTTTAGGCCAGTAGGGAATCCCGCGCCTCCGCGACCACGCAATCCGCTTTTCTTCACTTCTTCCACTATGTCGGCTGGCGACATCTTCAGCGCCTTCTCTGCCGACCGATATCCTCCATGCTTGCGGTAGGCATCGTAAAAACGGATACCTTCCACATGCGCATTTTCTAACAAAAGTTTTACTCCCATAAACTCCAGTTCCGCTTTACGCGAAGTTTATTTTTATTCAAAAAATTCAAACCTTCACACTCTGTCTTGCAAATAACTGCCAATGTTTGTCTTTCCATACCCACACCTGCAGCACGTTCAGTTTAAGCTGCAGCGGTTTGCCATCCATCAGCACGTCCACCTCCGTATTCATTCTTACAGCTGCCGTATTCCCCTCCATGTTCACGTTCTGCGACTTTAAATTAATGGCTTTGTAAGTAAGTTTACCATTATACAGATCGCCGATCACGTCCTTCTTCATTTGTATCCATCCGTTGGAGTGACCATAAGACAGATCATCACTTAACAATCGTTTCAATATCGCCGAATCTCTATTTACCAACGCTTTGTCAAAATCCGAAACTGCTGTACCCAATGTTTTACTATCAGGTTTTTGGCCTGACGCCAAAATGCTTTCGAATTTTGTCGGCGCCATACCGGACTTGC
>CAYNGS010000023.1:0-13734 GCA_964396625.1 uncultured Flavipsychrobacter sp. | reverse complement strand
CACAAACATTTTCAACACCTATATTGTAGGGATCGTAAATCGTATTTAAAGACTTTAATTGCAACGTTCTTTCATCATTAATTTTATTTGTTACCAGCTTGAATACTATTCCTTCATCTTTTGTTACGATGATGCAAGGCACATCATTTTTTAATGAAAACCAATCCTTAACAAATTCTCCAATAACAATGGCATTTTCAGGTATTGGGTACATAGAATCTCCCTCAGTTTGAAAAGACCTATAGTCTTTTTCCCGCGATAAAAACGGTAACGTATATCCCGGCAGCGTGCGGATATACTCATCATTGCCGTATCCCGCTAAATAGCCCGCCTTCGCTTTTATAGGAACATGAGCAATAACCGGTTTATCATTAACATTGACCGTAGTTACAATAACTCTCATTTCTCTTCCCGTCATTTCACTATCCTTTCTGCTTTGATATTCTTTAATTTTTATTTCAGGAACACTTCCTAAATCTACTTTCATTAATATATCAAGCGATATTTTAAAATATTCAGATGCACTCAGCATTATTTCTACTGTTGGATTTTTTATTTGTCCGTTCTCATAAGCATTTATCTGACTCCGGTTTGAGCCGATTTCTTCAGCCAATTGCTGCTGATTTAATCCAGTACGCTCACGCAAAAATTTCAGGTTAGTTGAAAAATTACACTTGTTTTTCATAATCTTTTGATATTATTACTGTCATCATTTTGGCAGTAATTCTGTCAAAATTAGAAAATGTTGGTTGGAAAACAAGAAAAAATAAATGCAAACGGCAAAACAGGATATTATTCAACAACTGCAAAAGGAGGTGCTTTCCATGCAAAGGCTAAAGAAGGTATCATGCTCAAGCCTGAATACTGGCCTTTGGGAAGTGGAGAAGGCATTTCCAGACCAGACTTTTCCTCTTGGCGCAGTACACGAGTTTATCAGTGATGCCAAAGAAGATGCTGCTGCAACAAATGGCTTTATGACCGGACTTATAAGCAAGCTCATGAAAAAAGGTACCGCTGTATGGGTTAGCTCAAAGCGTACGGTATTTCCTCCGGCATTGAAAGTTTTCGGGATAGAGCCGGAGCGTATCATTTTTATTGACCTATGGCGGCAAAAAGATGTGCTATGGACAATTGAGGAAGCCCTTAAATGTGGTGCGGTGTCAGCAGTGATCGGCGAATTAAGTGAATTGTCCTTTACTGAATCAAGACGGCTCCAGCTTGCAGTAGAGCAAAGCAGGGTAACAGGCTTTATACATCGCTACAATCCCAGAAGCGAAAATATCACCGCTTGTGTCAGCCGTTGGAAGATCAAGCCGCTTGCCAGTGATATTAACGGAATTCCAGGCACAGGTTTTCCGCGATGGAATGTACAACTGCTTAAAGTGAGAAATGGTAAGCCCGGCACGTGGCAAATAGAGTGGTCGGCTGGTCAGTTCAAACATATTACCTGGCAAACCTATTCTCTTACAGAAATTCAGAAAAGAAAAACCGGATAGTATGCGAAGATATGTTGCAATATGGTTTCGTCATTTAAAGACGGATTGGATGGTACGGCGACAGCCGGACCTAAAAGATGTTCCGTTTGTAATAGCAGCTCCGGAGCATGGGCGTATGGTGATACAGGCAGCTAATACCGCAGCCCAGGCAAAAGGCATAGATGTAAATATGGTTGTAGCAGATTGCAGGGCAGTTTTACCTGGGCTGCAGGTATTCGATGATAAACCTGAATTAACCGGGAAAGCGCTTAAAGCACTTGCAGAATGGTGTCTGCGTTACACACCAGTTGTAGCCGTTGATCAGCATGATGGATTGATACTTGATGTGAGCGGCTGCCCGCATCTTTGGGGCGGTGAAAAGCCTTATTTAAAAGAGATTATCGGCAAGCTTAGAAGTTTTGGATATGATGTAAGGGCGGCTATTGCTGATACTATAGGAGCCGCATGGGCTGTTTCCCGCCATGGCAAGACAATCCCAATTGTTGAACATAGTTATCAATTAGAAGCTATACTGCCATTGCACCCGAAAGCATTGCGCCTTGACGCTTCGATATTGGAACGTCTTGAAAAATTGGGTCTGTACCAAATTCAAAGTTTTATCAACATGCCCCGCAAAGCGCTCCGCAGACGTTTTGGACAATCTATGCTTACAAGATTAGATCAGGCACTGGGGCAGGAATATGAAGTCATTAATCCGATACAACCAGTAGAACCGTATCAGGAGCGACTGCCCAGCCTTGAACCTATCAGAACAGCAACAGGTATTGAAATTGCCTTAAAGCAATTGTTGGAAAAACTGTCTGTAAGGCTTGCCAAAGAAGAAAAGGGTTTGCGAAAATGTGTATTTAAATGTTACCGGATAGATGGTGTTATTCAGCAAATAGAAATAGGCACAAGCCGCCCTTCCCGGAATGTCGCGCATTTATTCAAACTGTTTGAAATGAAAATAGCCAATATAGCACCTGCGCTTGGTATTGAGGTATTTACGGCAGAGGCTACAATAGTAGAAGACATTTCAGCAGCGCAGGATGCTTTATGGGATTTTACAGAGGGCGGCAATGGCACTGCAATAGGCGAACTGCTGGACAGGATAGCAGGCAAATTGGGTGCTGATACTATTCACCGCTATTTACCGGATGAACATTACTGGCCCGAACGGTCAGTTAAGGCGGCATCTTCCTTAGCTGAGCAACCACAGACAAGCTGGAGAACAGACCTGCCGCGCCCAATACACTTATTGCGTAACCCTGAAAAAATAGAAGTAACTGTGCCTATGCCGGATTATCCACCCATGCTATTTCATTATAATGGCGAACTGCATAATGTAAACAAAGCAGATGGTCCCGAACGAATAGAACAGGAATGGTGGCTGAATCAGGGGCTTTACCGGGATTACTATTGTATTGAGGATGAAAAGGGCGCAAGATACTGGCTGTTTAGAGAAGGCAGTTATGAACAAGGTGACCCTAAATGGTTTATTCATGGATTTTTTGCGTAAATGAATATGAGCTACACAGAATTGCAGATAACGACAAATTTTACTTTTTTAAGGGGTGGCTCTCATCCTGAAGAAATAGTGGAGCAGGCAATAGCGTTAGGTTATAAAGAAATAGCCATAACAGACAGGAATACACTTGCAGGTATTGTACGTGCCCATATTGCGGCAAAAGATAAAGCTATACGCATAATACCAGCCTGCAGGCTCGACCTGCTGGATGGTTCAAGCCTTTTGGCATATCCGACAGATAAAGATGCTTATGCCCGGCTTTCAGCCTTATTGTCTGAAGGAAACCTCCGTACAGAAAAAGGACATTGTAATTTATATAAAGCAGATGTATTCCGTTATGCAAAAGGTATAAATTTTATTGTCATCCCGCCATCTTCTTTAAACCTGAACTATGAGTTTGAGCCTGAGTTTATGGCGGAATTGAAACAATACAAACAGGCGTTAGGCAACAATCTTTATCTTGGTGCAATCCGTTCTTATCAGGCTTATGATGGCAAAATGCTGTATCGCCTTTCTGAAGTTTCAAATGAGTTTGGTATTCCAATGGTAGCCACTAACGATGTGCATTATCATAACCGTGAGCGAAGGGAATTACAGGACATTCTTACATGTGTTCGTGAAAAATGTACAATTTATAATGCAGGCTTCCGGCTATATCAAAATGCTGAAAGATACCTGAAACCGATAAATGAAATGCTGCGTCTTTTCAGGCAATATCCCGAGGCCATTGAGCGTACACAGGAAATAGCTAATGCTTGCCAGTTCTCCTTGAATGAATTGCAGTATGTATATCCGGAAGAAATAACCAGCGAAGGAAGGACACCGCAGGAAGAATTAGTACATCTCACATGGCAAGGAGCCAACGAACAATTTAACAACGAAGTACCACAAAAAATTAGAGACACTATTCAATATGAACTGGATTTTATTGAGCGGAAAAATTATGCAGCATATTTTCTAACGGTGTATGATTTTGTCAGGTTTGCGAGGAGCAAGGATATTTTATGCCAGGGACGAGGGTCGGCAGCCAACTCGGTTGTGTGCTTTTGCCTTGGAATTACTTCGGTGAACCCATCCAAATTCAAATTGTTATTTGCCCGCTTTATGTCGGACGCCCGCAATGAGCCCCCGGATATTGACGTGGATTTTGAACATGAACGCAGAGAAGAAGTAATACAGTATATCTATCAAAAATATGGGCGTGACCGTGCAGCTATTGTGGCAACAGTAACGCAACTGCATTATAAGGGCGCTGTACGTGATGTGGCGAAGGCGATGGGTTTATCAGTAGATACAATCAACCTTCTTTCAAATGCTTCGTGGGAATTTACGGATGAGTGGCACAATGGCACACACACTTCAGGCGCCGGATTTGACGCGAATGACCCTCATCTGAAAAAGGTGTTGGAACTTACAAAACAATACATTGGCTTTCCCCGGCAGTTAGGGCAGCATACAGGTGGCTTTGTGATGACGCGAGGTAAGCTATCTGATTTATGCCCAATATTAAATGCACGTATGGAAGACCGTACCTGCATAGAATGGAACAAAGATGATATTGAGGCGTTGGGCTTTTTGAAGGTGGATGTACTTGCATTAGGAATGCTCACTAGTATTCGTAAAGGCTTCGACCTTGCAAAGCAGCATTACAACCTCAATCTTACGCTTGCAAACATACCACAGGATGACCGGGCAGTCTATGAAATGATTTGCCATGCAGATACTATTGGGGTATTTCAGATAGAAAGCCGTGCACAGATGTCTATGCTGCCGCGTCTGCGACCTGAGAACTTTTACGATTTGGTAATTGAAGTTGCCATCGTAAGGCCAGGCCCTATACAGGGCGACATGGTACATCCTTATCTGCGCCGCCGTAATGGGGAAGAACCCATAGAATACCCTTCCAAAGAATTAGAGGAGATATTAGGACGCACATTAGGCGTTCCGTTATTCCAGGAGCAGGCTATGGAAATAGCCATCGTTGCCGCGGGCTTTACACCTGCTGAGGCAGATGGCTTGCGTCGAGCTATGGCAACATTCAAAGCAAAAGGTAAAGTAAGTGCCTGGCACAAAAAGTTGGTCGGTGGCATGATGGCAAAAGGCTATAAGGAAGATTTTGCGAATAGGGTATTTAAGCAACTGGAAGGCTTTGGAAGCTATGGCTTTCCTGAAAGTCATGCAGCGAGTTTTGCATTGTTGGTATATGTGTCGTCATGGATCAAGTGTTATTACCCCGATGTGTTTGCTGCTGCCCTACTTAATAGTCAGCCGATGGGTTTTTATCAGCCTGCCCAAATCGTTATTGACGCAAGAAAACACGGTGTGCAGGTTTTGCCTGTTGATATAAACTATTCCCATTGGGACAATACGCTCGAACTTCAAAAAGAGAAATACTGTCCTTTGCGGCTTGGCTTTCGTCAAATAAAAGGATTGAATGAGGAAGACATAAAAATACTTGTATCGGCAAGAACAGTACCCTTTAATAATATACCTTCTTTACGCGATGCAGGTGTATCAATTGCTACATTAGAAAGGCTGGCTGATGCTGATGCGTTTCGTTCGATTGGCCTTGATAGAAGGAAGGCACTTTGGGAAGTATCTGCATTAAGCGACCGTCCGACAGGCATATTCACAGGTCAGCAGCCGGAATCTGACTCTGAACAGGGAATACAATTACCGGCAATGACTTTATCTGAACATGTTGTTCAGGACTATGGAGCAGTATCACTATCTCTAAAAGCACATCCCGTAAGTTTTGTGAGGGAAAAGTTATCTATGCTACAGGTAACGGCCAACAAAGACCTTAGCACGCTCACCAATGGCGCACTGGTAAAGGTAGCGGGGCTTGTATTAGTGCGGCAGCGACCGGGCACAGCAGGCGGGATATGCTTTATTACAATTGAAGATGAAACCGGAATCGCTAATCTTGTTGTATTCCAAAAACTATTTGATCATTACCGTAAAGAAATACTTCAATCGAGGCTGCTTATGGTTGAAGGCAGGCTGCAAATAGAAGGAG
The DNA here is from genome assembly GCA_964396625.1 of uncultured Flavipsychrobacter sp. Classification (GTDB taxonomy): domain Bacteria; phylum Bacteroidota; class Bacteroidia; order Chitinophagales; family Chitinophagaceae; genus Nemorincola. Next base: position 7,712 of record CAYNGS010000023.1, on the reverse strand, counting down.
AAGTGGTTCATGTAATAGTTAAAAGATGCAGCAATATTTCAGGACTGTTGCAAAAGCTCACAAAAACAGAAGATAAAAACCCTGCCGTAGTTACCCTGTCAAGAGCGGATGAGAAAGACACCGAGAACTATGCTACACAAGATAGCAGGGTACAGCGCTACTTGGCACAACAGTCGGAAATCTTTCATGGAGGCAGGAATTTCAGATAATGTTTAGGTATTCCGGAATGGTTAACCACCACTTTTATAATTGCAAAGCGCTGTAAAATCGGCGATTTACAGCGCTTTTTTATAAGCTGATTTTGAAAACCAGCTTCGTTCCATTGGTTGGTTCGATTTCAAGTGAACTTCCAAATTTGGCGAGGCGTTCTTTCATTGTGCTCAGGCCATTTCCGAATTTATTGTTTTGAGCGTTATTGATACCAATACCATTGTCTTTTATTTCCACGATGAGCTTATTGTCATAAATACTGAAAGTAAGAGATGCTTCGGTAGCTTTCGCATGCTTCATAATATTGTTCAGCGCTTCTTTGACGCAAAGAAAAATATTGCGTCTTAACTCGCCGTTCACTAACAGATCCGGAATCGTGGCAGGTCTGTTAAATTGAAACTCAATTGTTGAATCATCAAAAAAAGAAACAGAATAAGACCTGATGTAAATGATCAGGTCTTCCAGTTTGTCATTGCGGGTGTTCATTGTCCATATTATCTCCCGCAAATGTTCAGACAGATCGCTGGCGGCTTTAGCTATTTTTGATATCTCGGCCTTTGCAACATGTTCATCTCCCGATTTCAGAACAGCTATCTCGCTCAATAATCTTATGGAGGTAAGGCCCGAACCCAGGTCGTCGTGCATATCAGAGGCTATGCGTGCTCTTTCTTCGGAGATTGCCCGTAGTTTGTCCAGTTGGTTTTTTTGCCTGCTTAGCTTCCTGCTGGTATATACACGTACGATACATGCAACAAAAGCAACTCCTAAAATAGCCTCCAGACCATAAAACCACCAGGTTTGCCAATAAGGAGGTTTAATGATGACAGACAGCCTGGTTGGCATATTCCACGTTCCTTCAGGGCTCTGGGCCTTTACCATAAAGGTGTAATTGCCCGGCGGCAGATTTGTGTAAGAGGCATTTCTTTTAAAGTTGCAATACACCCAGTTTTGGTCTATACCTTCCATCTTGTAGGCGTATTTGATCTGCCAGTTACTATGGAATAGCAGACAAGTGAATTGGATGTTAACAAAATTTTCATTGCAATTCAGTCGTATTGGCTGTCCGCTTGAAAAGTTTTTCTCCTTGTCGAAGACTGAGAATGCTGTAATTGATGTTTGAGGGATTTTGCTGAGATGGGAACTGTTTTTTTCATTGATCTCAAAAATGGCATTGGCGGTCAGCAGATACAGTAACCCGGTATGTTTACTATAATGGATGTAACGGACGTCGAGTGGATTTGGAAATCCTTCCGCTTCAGTGTATATCTTACTATGTAACGTGATCGTATTTATTTTAACTACGGCGATTCTCGATTGTGCCCATAAATTATCCTGATCATCTATATTCAGGTTCCAAAATAAGCAAGATGGTAATCCGTACTGTGGGCTCAAAAATGTAGTGGAGTCATTCTGCGGATCTATTTTTCCTATACCATGATCCCAGGTCGAAAACCAGATGTTTCCCCGCTTATCCTCTATAAGGTTAGTAATATTGTAATCAGATAAAAGTAAAGTGTCGACAGTTAACTCATTCTTATTCAGTTTGTATACACCTTTATCTGTGCCCAGCCAAAGGCGTCCGGTATGGTCCCGGTAAATAGCCGTTGCATTGGTGTCAATGTTTTTCGTTACTGACGCGTTCGCAGGCTTAATATTTACGAAGGCAAAAGTTTTACTTGTGTTATCAAACCTGACAAGTCCTTTTCCGAATGTCGTTGCCAACATGTCGCTGTTCTCGGAGCGTGCTATGTCTGTGACTTCGTGAAATTTTCCGGGGATATAATATTCTTTTACATTGTCAATGCTGTTTCTGTTGATCGCGAACGAAAAAATGCCGGGACGTGAGTAACACCACAGTTCTCCATTTGTGTCCTCCCTGAATATACCGGTAGATCCGTTTTTGAATGTTTTTTCCCGAGCATGCGACAACCCGCTGCTAACTGCGTCATAAACGCCTAATCCGAACAGGCCACCCAATAAAAATTGACCTCCTTTACAGCGGTAGAGGTTGTTGTATAGATCGAATGGACGTTTTTCGCGCTCCTTTTCAGAAGATGGAATTATCTTAACATCAAAATCATCGAAGTCAAATTTTATCAGGTGCAACCCGGCCATCCAGAGAATGCCTTCGCGATCACGATAAATGCAATATACCTTTCCTTTGTCTTCTGGCTACCTTTCACTGCCGGATCGGGAAGGATTGAAATCAGTGAATGTTTTAGTACGCCAGTTAAAAAAAGAAAGTTGCGTATTTCCAGAGATAAATGCGTTGTTGGCAACGAATCTTGAGACTAAAAAGACACTGTCGTTTAATTTGCACGCGACATAGAGCCTGGAGTGAGAATTATCCTTGTCATTGGAAAATCGTTCAACAACATTTGTCTTTGTGTTGACGAGGTAAATTCCGTTATAAAATGTTGTAGCCAATAAATACCCGTCTGCCAAAAGCGTTATTGTTCTGATGGTGTGGTCCTTACCGGAAAGAGTGGAGTCAACAACTATATGAGTTGCCTTGCCGGGTTCGTATCGTATAAGACCCTTATCCGTGGCCATCCATTCGGTTCCATTACTATCCTTCTTGTAATCTAAAAAATACTCACAGTATATCCCTTCATGATAAAAAGCAGCAATTTTTTTTTGCTTTAGATCAAATTTATACATGGTCGCCTGTGATGTAATGATCAACTGGCCATTCTCCTCAGCACAGATCCTGCTTAGGTCGTTATTGATTATGCCGCGGAGATTGAAATGCTCGAGCCAGTCTCCATCGGGATGATACAAATAAATCGTCTTGAATGTCGCTATCCATAGCCGCCCGTCAGAATCTAAAAAAAGATTACGGATATCATTTTCCAGGATTGAGTTGGTGTCTGAAAGGTTGTGGCGGTAAACTTTAAAACTATACCCGTCAAACCGGACAAGGCCATTAGTTGTTGACAACCAGATATAACCCGTTCTGTCCTGTATTATGTCGGTGATCTGACCATCCGGCAGTCCGTCCTTCGTCGTATAAAAGGTGTATTGATCGTTAATCGACTGGCTCAAGGCGTTAAAGGATACCAGTGAGAAAACGACAAAGAACCAGATACTATGTAAAACAGATCTCATTTAACTCAGGAGCAGCTTTGGATAAAAATCAACCTAACCCTAAGATAGCGAAAAAGTGTCAGTTGACATTAACACTTTAGTGCTATTGCCGGAAAGGAGGAATAGGCGCTATCTTTGCCGATTTATGGATAGCATCATAAAAGTTGCGGTAGTAGAAGACGTGCGGGACATAAGAGAATCTCTGCAAACGCTCGTAGCAGGTATGCCTGGGTTCAGCTGTACGGGTGCCTATGCTACTGCAGAGGCCGCAATTTCTGATATGCCTTATAATACGCCTGATGTGGTGCTGATGGATATTAACCTGCCCGGAATGAACGGAGTAGAGGCGGTGAAGAAGCTGAAAGAAGACTTTCCCGCGGTCAATTTTGTGATGTGTACCGTATTTGAGGATGATGAAAATGTTTTCTGGGCCTTGCGGGCCGGCGCAGGAGGGTATATTCTTAAAGGTAATTCTCCGGTGAAGATACTTGATGCCATTAAAGAAGTGCTGGAAGGGGGAGCCCCGATGAGCGCCTCGATTGCAAAAAAAGTGATAGCATCTTTTCGTGGTGGTTCAAAAGAGATCACGTCGAAAGATACTTTGTTGTCGGAACGCGAAGTAGAGGTATTGCAATTGCTCTCGCAGGGTTTGTTATATAAAGAAGCGGCGCATCGCCTTGGCCTCAGCGTGGAAACTATACGCAGCCACTGCAGGAAGATCTATGAGAAACTGCAGGTGAATACCAAACTGGAAGCCATAAATATTGTATTTGGGAACCGAACAAAATAATTTTGTTATTACTTTTCTTCAGAAGGTGTGATTGTCATCACACCTTTTTTCATGCCCGTAACACTGTAATGCTATTGCCGCTGGCATCAGTTCGTCCAAACTTTGCATTGTAAAATTTTTCATCAACGACTACATTTTAGGAAGCTAATGAACCAGTAAATGCAGGATAGTTTGAATTCGCGCTTAATATATTTTTCAACCGTCAACTAAATTAATATCTATGAAAAAAATGTTTCTCAGTTTTGCGTTATTTCTCATGGCAGGGATAACCGCATTTGCACAGGCACCACAGTCACTTAACTACCAGGGTGTGGCAAGAAGTACAGCCGGTTCGCCGTTGGCAAGTTCGCCGATCGGTCTGCGATTGACGATCCATGACGGATCATCATCCGGCGCCACTGTGTACCAGGAAACCCAGGCACCCACCACCAATGGTTTCGGATTGTACAACGTCGCAATCGGCACCGGCACAGTAGTATCCGGTACTTTTAGCGGTATTAACTGGGGCACCGGCACCAAATTCATACAGGTAGAGATAGACCCTGCAGGTGGTTCGTCATACACTGACGCAGGCACGTCCCAGTTATTAAGTGTACCTTATTCGATCTATTCGGACAAGGCAGGCAGCGCTGCCGCGTTCACAGGTACCGTACCTGTCGGCGGCGACCTGACCGGGACAAACACAGCGGCAACTGTTGTGAAGCTGCAGGGAACCGGGGTCAGTTCCACAGCACCAACTGCAGGACAGGCACTGGTCTTCAATGCCGGTAACTGGGCTCCTGCAACGCTTTCCTCCGGAATAACAAGTTCGGGATCGACCAACTATGTGCCTAAATTTACCGGTGCCACCAGTATTGGTAATTCATTGCTTTTTGATAATGGTGCAGGAGTGGGCTTGAACACCATTACGCCTACCAATATGGCCAAGTTGGAGGTTGTTGGGGTTGGTACCTACAGTGTGACCCCTTATTATCAGGCCGGCATCGTTGCTGACGGCTCCGCCACAATGGCCAGTGCAAGCGGGGTATTTGGAGAAAGCGGATGGAGAGGCGTTTACGGTCACAACCCGGGTACGGCAACCGGCACGGAGGCCATAGGAGTGCATGGCAAGTGCGAGGGCAGTTCCTATACCACATACGGATATGGAACGAAAGGAGAGGCCGTAGGTGGTGGCCCGACAAATTATGGTGCGTATGGCGCGGCATCGGGTGGCTCAGCGCATAACTATGGAATTTACGGGACAGCCTCCGGAACCGGAGCGTACGCGGGGTATTTTTCAGGTAATGTTTTTATAACCGGCTCCATAGCCAAAGGCAGCGGCACTTTCAAAATAGACCATCCGCTGGACCCGGAGAACAAGTATCTATATCATTCCTTCGTTGAAAGTCCGGATATGATGAACATTTACAACGGTAATATTACAACAGACGCCAACGGCGATGCGACGGTGACGCTGCCTGACTACTTTGAGGCGCTGAACCGGGACTTCCGTTACCAGCTCACCGTCATTGGCACCTTCGCGCAGGCGATCGTTGCCGAAAAGGTAAACAACAACCAGTTTAAAATAAAAACAGAAAAACCTAATGTGGAGGTAAGCTGGCAGGTGACAGGAGTGCGTCACGATAAATATGCCGATGCCCATCGCGTAGTGCCTGAAGTGGAGAAGGAAAAAGAATACAAAGGATACTACCTGCACGCGGCAGAGTGGGGGGTGTCGCCGGATAGGAGTATTGACGCCCTAACCAACCCCAAACCGACCGCCGACAATAAACCGAGACAGCAGTAACACAGACCGATTTTTTTTGAGCACTGACAATACTTTTTTTTGAATCGACCATGCGAAAATTGAGCATTACTTCGGATAGGAATAAGAAAACCTTGTTGAACGGGTTTTGCAGACCATGGGAGTTCTATTGGACAACTAAAAAAATATTAAGATGAAACGATCACGATTATTAATTCTGGCGATGCTGTTAATGGTTATTGGTGCGCAGGCGCAAAGCGTTCGCCCGTCAGCCATCAATGCCACCGGCGGTGCGAAGATCATTGGTTCCAACGATTTCGAATGGTCGGTAGGCGAGATGACCCTGGTGAGCACGTTTACTACCCCATCTGTTATTGTTACACAGGGTGTATTGCAACCCGGTGATGTAACGCTGGGAGTGCCTGCCACCGGAGACCTTTCGAAAGCGCTACGTGTATTTCCAAATCCGGCGACGGACTATGTAAATGTGCAATACACGTCGCCGGCCAATGGTACATTGTCATGCAGATTGTTCGATGTCGCCGGCAAAGACATCAGCAGTCAGAACATTACTGTCGCCGGCGGACATGCTGCAGGGCAGATAGATATCAGATCTTTGGCCGCTGCTACGTATATGCTGGAGGTCACTTTTCTTCCGGACAGTGGGTCGCCGGAAATTTCGGCATATAAGATCCAGAAGTATAAATAGCCTTAATCTGGAGCTGCGTTCCTTAGACCGCAATGTATGACAAAACAAAAGCCGCTGATGGAGCGGCTTTTGTTTTGTCAGCAACTACTGCTTTACCAAACTTTGTAAATCTCCCTCGAACCTGTTAGGAACATGTCTTGATAGCCTTGCATTTTTTCCTGCATTTTTTTCAATTCTTCACTGTGTTGCATGTATTTTTCCCAGCTTTGTTCGTAGGCGCCAAGATTCTCATACTGGCTCACCATGATTACCCGGTTGAACTGGCCGGTCATGTCAGTCATAATATTCACCAGCTCGTTATTACCCTCCATAGCTTCTTTAAACATCTTGGCAAGCTTTGATGCATTGCCAGGTTTGCAAACAAAAATGTCGTGTACGATGATCATAAAATTATGTTTTAGTGATACATCAAATTTCGGAAGTAATATTCAAAAAATCGTTAGCGTATTAAAAAAAAATATTGCTACCCTGTTTTCCTTGCAAACACACGGCTAAAGCAGTTTTTGGTAACGGTGATTGCAGCTCCACGTGCTGCAAAATCCGTTTAGAGATTTGCATTGGGGTTTTGTTGAACAACGTGCGTCTTGTAAAAAAGGACTTTTTACTTTTCACATTTGAGCCATTTTGTCGCAAACGGCCTCATAATTGTCGCCATACGCCATATCCCATCCATAAGGTTGCTTAGTTTTGTGTTGGTAATTATAGATTATGCGAAAGATCATTGTAACAACATTTTTGACAATGGATGGCGTGATGCAGGCGCCGGGCGGTCCTGACGAAGATCGTACGAATGGATTTGAATGGGGTGGCTGGCAGTGGGGGTATTCAGATGAGCTGACCACGAATGCGCTCTCCCGGATCATGTCTGCTCCTTTTGATCTGTTGCTCGGTCGCCGTACCTATGAAATATTTGCTGCTTATTGGCCGCACCATAACGATGCGATCGGAGAGCGGTTCAACCGTATCAATAAATACGTGGTTGGCACAACCCCTATAGATATTTCATGGAAAAATTCGATCCTGATAAATAAAGATGTGATAAATGAAGTGAAAAAACTGAGAGAAAGCGATGGCCCTGATCTTTTGGTCCATGGCAGCGGCCGGTTGGTACAAACATTGCTCACAAATCATCTTGTCGATGTACTGCATATCTGGACATTTCCGGTCACACT
>CAYNGS010000022.1:0-13750 GCA_964396625.1 uncultured Flavipsychrobacter sp. | reverse complement strand
TAATCCAGCACCGACGTTGCCGATTTTATGTTCGGATGCTCCACCATGCCCGATGGCTCAAAGCGGGAGAATGCAAATTTGTCCACATATTCTTCCAGCGGCACACCATACTGCAGGCCTACGGATATTGCGATCGCAAAACTGTTGAGCAGGCTTCGCATGGTTGCGCCCTCCTTGGCCATATCCACAAATATTTCACCCAGCGTACCGTCATTATACTCCCCTGTCCTCAGGAAGATGGCCTGGCCGCCTACCTTGCCCTTTATAGTATACCCACGCCGCTTTGCTGGCAGCGTCTGGCGCTCTACTATCCGGCTCAGTTCACGTTTCAGTTGGGTATCTGGGCTTTCCTGCACACGCCTGTTCACTTCTTCCAGCAGCTCCTTCGAGGTCAGTATGCTCATATCTATGATCTGGCTGGTCTCTTCGGCTGCCACTTCTTTTGTTTCTTCTTTCTTCTTTTTGTCGCTCTTGTTGCTCAGCGGCTGGCTCAGTTTCGATCCGTCACGATACAGCGCGCACGCTTTCAGCCCCAGCTGCCAGCTCAGGTAGTAGCAATCCTTTATTTCTTCTACCGTAGCCTCGTTGGGCAGGTTTATGGTTTTGGATATAGCACCGCTGATAAATGGCTGCACGGCTCCCATCATACGTATGTGGCCATGGGCGTGAATGTAACGCTCGCCTTTCTTACCGCACTTGTTGGCGCAGTCAAACACTGGCAGATGCTCGTCCTTCAGGTACGGTGCGCCTTCTATTGTCATCGTTCCGCAGGCATAGTCGTTGGCAGCTTCTATCTCAGCGTCAGAGAAACCTAATGATTCCAGCAGGTTAAAATCTGGCGCAAAATACTGTTCGGGTTTAAAACCAAGGCGTTTCAGGCACTCCTCTCCCAGGTTGTACACGTTGAACACAAAGCCTATCTCAAACGCACTCTCTACCGCGTTATCCAACTTTTTAAGTTCATCAGCTATAAAGCCCTTCTCGCTCAGGCTCTGGTGATTTATGTATGGCGCACCGGCAAAAGTGCCATGACCCTTTGCATACTTCACAATGGCGTCCATTTGCTCCGGCGTATAGCCCAGTTTCTTTAGGGCAGCAGGTATAGACTGGTTTATGATCTTAAAGTAGCCGCCACCGGAAAGTTTTTTGAATTTAACAAGCGCAAAGTCCGGTTCCACACCTGTGGTGTCACAATCCATCACCAGCCCTATGGTGCCTGTTGGCGCTATCACGGTAGCTTGTGCATTGCGGTAACCGTATTGCTCGCCCAGTTGCACAGCATCGTCCCATGCCTTTGTAGCTGCTTTCAGCAGGTAGTCGGGGCAATACTTGGCGTTGATGCCTAATGGTTTTATTTCTATACCCTCGTATGCTTCTACCGCATCGTATGCTGCCGCGCGGTGGTTGCGCATCACGCGCATCATGTGCTCCTTGTTTTCTGCATAGCGGGGAAAAGCGCCCAGGCAGCGCGCCATTTCAGCCGACGTCTTGTAGGCAACACCATTCATTATTGCAGTGATCGCACCGGCTATCGCACGCGACTCCTCGCTGTCATAAGCTATGCCGCTTACCATCAGCATAGAGCCCAGGTTGGCATAACCCAATCCGAGTGTGCGGTAATCATAGCTCAGTTGTGCTACTTCTGGCGAAGGGAACTGCGCCATCAGCACAGACACTTCCAGCACCACCGTCCACAGGCGCGTCATATATTCAAAGCCCTGCACGTCAAATGTGCTGGTCTCTTCGTCAAAGAAGCGGCGCAGGTTCAGCGATGCAAGGTTGCATGCGGTATTATCCAGGAACATGTATTCCGAACATGGGTTCGATGCCCGTATCCTTCCCCCTTCAGGGCAAGTGTGCCATTCGTTGATCGTGGTGTCATACTGCGTACCGGGGTCAGCACAACGCCATGCCGAATAGGATATCTTCTCCCACAGTTCCTTGGCCGGTATGCTTTTCATCACCTTGCCGGTGCTGCGCGCCGTCATTTCCCAATCGCCGTTATTATCCAGGCGGCGGAAAAATTCGTTTGGCACACGCACAGAGTTATTCGAGTTCTGCCCCGAAACCGTCCGGTAAGCTTCTCCTTCGTAGTCCGAGGGGTAACCTGCAGCTATCAGCGCAGCAACTTTCTTTTCTTCATTTACCTTCCAGTCTATAAAATCAATTACTTCCGGGTGGTCGAGGTCCAGGCACACCATCTTGGCTGCACGGCGGGTGGTACCACCACTCTTTATAGCGCCTGCTGCGCGGTCGCCTATCTTCAAAAAGCTCATCAGCCCGCTCGATGTTCCGCCACCGCTGAGCTTTTCACCTTCCGCGCGTATGTTCGAATAGTTGGTACCCACTCCCGATCCGTATTTGAAGATACGGGCCTCGCGCACCCACAGGTCCATGATCCCGCCCTCGTTCACCAGGTCATCATCCACACTCAGTATAAAGCACGCATGCGGCTGCGGACGCTCATATGCATTCTTGGAACGCTCCAGTATGCCCGTTTTCGGGTCCACATAGTAGTGTCCCTGAGCCTTGCCATCTATGCCATAACTGTTAAAAAGCCCGGTATTGAACCATTGCGGAGAGTTTGGTGCACAGCTTTGCATCATAATGCTGAACACAAGCTCGTCATAAAACACCTGGGCATCCTTCTTTGAGGCAAAGTAATCGTATTTCTCGCCCCATGCGCGCCAGCAGTCGGCCAGGCGGTGGGCAACTTCCTTTATCGACGTTTCGCGGCCCAGGCTGCCGTCTTTTTGAGGCACGCCTGCTTTACGAAAATATTTCTGGGCTAAAATATCGGTAGCTATCTGCGACCAATGCTTCGGCACCTCTACGTTGGTCATCTCAAATACCTTTTCTCCATTCGGGTTACGGATCACTGAAGTACGGTAATCGTACTCGAACATATCATATGGACTTACTCCATCGCGGGTATATTGGCGGTCGAACGATAGACCCTTCTTTGTAGTAGTGGCGCTCATGAGTATAAATTTAAAAAGTTAGTAAAATTTTGCTTTTGCGGGACAGCTAAATTATCAAAAACAAAAGGGGTTTTATTTCAAAAGAAATTAACATCAGGTGGATAACCAATAGACATCAAGCTGGGAAATATATACAATTTGTTTTATTATATGTTAACAGGCCTATTTGGCATTTGATCGCTTGTAAAATTACAACTTTTTAAGCCCTTGGCCAAAGAAAACACCTCCATTTACACGATTTTTAACAAACCAGATAACGGCCTAAAACAACCGCCGCTCTTGCGTTTCAGGGTTTCATAACACAAAAAAAAGAGCCTTCTGTACGCACATTGCATCACGAAGCCGCTTACCATTCAGATGCTCGTTTTTTTATCTTCATTTCCATTAAAAAAACACAGGCTAAGTGCTTTTACATATCTTTGATGTTCATAATAATTATTGTTAACCTTTATAAATCAATAAGATGAAAAAGATCATACTCATTACGCTTGCAAGTACATTTTTTACAAATGCCATCTTCGCACAAAACATGCCCACAGTTCCCTCAGCCAAAGATGTAAAACAGGATGCAAAACAAGGCGTGACACAGAAGGCCGGCACCATTAAACAAGGCGCCCAACAAGACATGAGTACCGTAAAACAGAATGGCACGAACGTAAAACAGGATGCCGCAATGGTTAAGCAAAAATCGGCCAATACTAAAAAAGATATGGCCAATGTGAAGCAAAAGGCGGGCACGGCAAAACAAACAGTGAAAAAACCTTCGTCAGGCACAGCGACAGGATCAAATACCAGGGCCACGGTAAAGCAGAAAGCAGGCGAGGCGAAGAAAGCAGGCGCCGATGCAGCAAAAAAGAAAGCTGCCGACGAGGTCAATCAAATGACAAAGTAGTATCAGCCGCGAATGTAGCTTACTGAAAGTAGGCCTTGTGGCTTGCTTTCATTGCTTTGTGAGTTTAGAGATATATTTTTACCTATACCGTCAAAGCAGTCAATAACTTCTTCCTCAAAAATTTTCTGTCATAGCACACCAGCGGTCTATGACTGTACTGAAAACGCATTGTAACAGAAAGCAGATTTCATAAACTCAAAAACCATCACGACCTTTGTGTCAGAATCGAAAAAATAATTCGTTTTGCTGATTTTCAATAAGAAGGGCGGGGCAACTGGCAACCTGCACTGAGCCTGTCGAAGTGTGATATGACTGTGATATTTTTGGGATCTAATCACCTGTTGATCAGCAAAAACGTCCTGAAAATTTTTTTTCTGAATACCGTTATATTTTCAAAGAAAAAATTGGCGGAAAGCGACGGGACATTAAATACCTGCACCGATATTAGCTTTGCGATGGGGACATTCGGCGGGACATTTTAAAAATAATATATGGTGGAGACGCTTTCCTGGCAGGTCAGTTGCATAAATTGTCAATATGAGTCGCTCGCAAAAAAAATTAAAAACGGCTGCTAAAAAAGCCGAAAACCGGCTTTCCGGCCAGCGAACTTTTTCAGCCGGTCAACTAATTAACTTTTCAAGCATTTTCTACTACTTTTACGCAAAATTTATTAAACAATGGAATTTCCGGGCAACTTACGTTACACAAAAGATCACGAATGGATCAAAGTGGAGGGCAACACTGCAACAATAGGCATTACTGACTTCGCACAGCATGAGCTGGGCGACATCGTGTTCGTAGATATCGATACTGTTGGCAAAGAGCTCAACGCAAACGATATCTTCGGTACGGTAGAAGCGGTAAAAACGGTTTCTGATCTATACCTGCCCGTTAGCGGCACTATTACTGAAGTAAATCCAGACCTCGAAGCCAATCCGGAAAGCGTGAACAACGACCCATATGGCAAAGGCTGGATGGCCAAAATGACCCTCAAAAACCCTGCTGACGCAGACGCCCTGCTCGACGCAGCAGCTTATAAGGAACTTGTAGGCGAATAAATGCGACGGATATTTACTCCGGGCTCCCAATATAAAAAACAGGCAAGGTTCTTAGCTATACTATGGACCTTGCTTATTTTAATTGCCTGTTTCACTCCCGGCAAAGATATTCCCGAAGTGGACATTCCTCTCATAGACAAGTGGACGCACCTGGTGCTGTTCGGTGGATTTACTTTTCTCTGGCTGTGTGCGCGGCCGGTGAGAACCCCAAAATGGCTGGTAGGATTGTTTCTGATCTCCGTTTGCTTTGGCGCTTTTATTGAGCTCATGCAGGGGTTGCTCAGCTTCCTCGGTCGCAGCATGGAATTTATGGATGCAGTGGCAGATGCGCTGGGTGGCGCACTCGGCATAGGTCTGTTCTCGCTCCTTGCCCGGCTCCTCACCAACCCCCGAAAACACTGACCTACCACATTGCCGGATTGCCGGATTGTCAAATTATTTCACGATCCTCAATTTCGCATAGTTCAGCATGATCTTTTTTACACCGTGCCCTGTACCAAAGTCTATGCCGGCAATGCGATTATTAGCGCCGCCCTCTAAGGTCATTATCTTTCCAAACCCAAACTTCTGATGCTCCACCTCCATACCTATAGCCATACCCGATGGATCATCAGGGGCAAAGTTAGCCGAGGGTGTATGCGGTGCCGGGGTTGTTGCCAGTTTGTCAGCCAGCTTCTTCAGCGATGGCATCTTATCAAACGACTGATTCAGCATACCCCCGAAGCCACCGATGTTGGATGCAGGTCTGTTGCTGGCCCCGGTAAATGTTTTGTCCAGGTGGGCATTCGGTATTTCTTCTATAAACCGGCTTGCCTCATTCTGCACCAGGTTACCAAACCGGTAGCGGCTGTTGGCATAGGTCACCCAAAGGCGTTCTTTGGCGCGTGTTATTGCCACATAAAATAGGCGTCGTTCCTCTTCGAGGTCTGCACGGTCATACAAACTCATGGCACTGGGAAACAGGTTCTCCTCCAATCCCACCACGAAGGCGCAGGGAAACTCGAGTCCTTTCGCTGCATGTATGGTCATCAGCTTCACTACGTCGGCATCCTGATCATTGTTCTGATCGGCATCGGTGAGCAACGTTATTTGTTGCAAGTAACTGCCCAGGCTCTTATCCCGCAGTTCGCCTTCTTCGTCCGGTGTCTCGGTAAACTCTTTTATTGAGTTGAGCAGTTCCTGTACGTTCTCATAACGCGCAAGGCCCTCCACAGTTTTATCATTATAAAGTTCCTGAACCAATCCTGTATGCTTACCTACTGCAAACGCCACATCATAAGCATTGTGCTTCTCCAGCATCGTCTGAAAGCTCTTTATCATGGTCACAAACCCATCCAGTTGTGCCGACCTGATGCCGCTCATGTCGGGGTTGGCTATTACCTGCCAGAACGTTTTGTCCAGTTCGCTGGCCCTGATCAGTATCTTTTCTATGCTCGTCTTGCCTATGCCCCGCGCCGGGTAATTGATGATTCGCTTTATGTTTTCCTCGTCCTGCGTGTTCACTATCACGCGCATATAGGCCAGGTAGTCCTTCACCTCCTTGCGCTGGTAAAAGGATATGCCCCCATACAGTTTATAAGGTATGTTCATCCTCCTGAGGCTTTCCTCAAACGACCGGCTCTGCGCATTTGTGCGGTACATTATTGCAAAGTCTTTATTGCTGTAATGGTTGCGCATCTGCTGCTCTTTTATAGCATCTGCCACAAAGCGGCCTTCATCATTGTCGGTCATGGTGCGCGCCAGCGTTATCTTTTCGCCCTGCACATTGCTTGTCCACAGTTCTTTGGGTATCTGGTTCTTGTTGTTGCCTATTACATTGTTGGCAGCATTCAGTATTGTCTGCGTACTGCGGTAGTTCTGCTCCAGCTTTACGATCTTTACATCTTCATAGTCATCCTGGAACTGCAGGATGTTTTGCACCGTGGCTCCACGAAACGAGTATATGCTCTGAGCATCGTCCCCCACTACACATATATTCTCGTGGCGTGCACCCAGCATTTTAATAATGGCATACTGCGCCAGGTTTGTATCCTGGTACTCATCAATGAGTATATACTGAAACCGTCCCTGGTACTTGGCCAGCGCTTCAGGAAAGTGTGTGAGCAGCACATACATCTTAAACAACAGGTCGTCAAAATCCATCGCACCGTTTTTGAAACAGCGCTTGGCGTACGCCTCGTATATATCACCGATCAGCGGACGGTTGCTGCGTGCATCCTCCTGCTGTATCTGGCTGTCCTGCTTGTAAATTGCGGGGTCTATCAGGCTGTTTTTTGCAGCGCTGATGCGGTTGTATACATACGCTGCCTTATAGTGTTTGTCGTCCAGGTTCAGTTCGCTCACAATGCTCTTGATAACACTCTTGGCATCATCCGTATCGTAAATAGTGAAGTTGTTGGGATAACCCAGCTTGTTGGCCTCTGCTCTGAGTATTCGTGCAAATACGGAGTGAAATGTACCAATGTACAAATTACGGGCCTCGCTGTTGCCCAGGGCCTTTTCCACTCTTTCTTTCATCTCAGCGGCGGCCTTGTTGGTAAAGGTCAGCGCCAGTATATTAAAAGCATCCACACCATTATGCATCAGGTGCGCGATCCGTGTTGTCAGTACTTTGGTCTTTCCACTGCCGGCACCGGCTACTATCATCAATGGCCCATCCATATGCTCCACTGCAATACGCTGTGGTTCATTCAATCCGGCTAAATAATTCTGCATGCGGCAAAAATAAGCAATTGAGAACTGAGATACGAAATTCTCTGGTGTGACCTTTATTTAATCTTATTTTAGTTTTCTTTCTGCTTCACTGATAGGCAGATCGTTGATGCTGGCGAATCGCTTTTGCATGTATCCGTCTTCGTTAAATTCCCACATTTCATTTCCATAACTACGAAACCATTGTCCGTTGTCATCATGCCATTCATACTCAAATCGCACAGCCATCCGGTTCTCCCTGAATCCCCACAACTCTTTCTTGAGCTTATAATCCTTTTCCTTATCCCATTTGCGCTTCAGGAAGGCTTTTACTTCTTCTCGTCCGTTTATAAATTCGGCACGGTTGCGCCACTCAGTGTCTGCAGTATAAGCCATGGCTACCCTTTCAGGGTCTCTTGTGTTCCAGGGATCTTCTGCTGCCTGAACTTTCTGAATAGCTGTTTCCATGTTAAACGGCGGTATCGGGTATCTCTTTTCCATAAATATTTATTTTCGAAAATTTGTGATCGCCGGATGTGCCTACTCCTTCACTACCCGGCCTGCGTAATTACCGTTTACTTTGATCAGGTACATTCCCGGCGCAAGGTCTTTGATATTTACGCTCACGTTCTCGGTGTTGTAAGTATAATTGACAACCTCTTTTCCCGCCACATTTATAATAGCTACTGCTCCCACCTTGCCTCTCGGATAAGAAATAACCAGTTCATCATTAGTGGGGTTGGGATAGATCGAAATATGATTGGCAGTCACCACCTGCTCCGCACTCGTCGTAGCGCCGCTTCCTTCTTTCGAATTAACTACTACGGTGGGTACTACCGTCTTTTTAGCCGCCGGGAAAAGCACATTGTTCAGTATGATACGATAACCCGGCGAGTTCGGGTACTTGCCCAGATCGGTGACCGGGTCGCCCACATGGTGCTGGTATGCTTCGGGGTCATGCCCTCCATAAAACGTCCAGGTTCCTTTTTGGTAAGCGCCATGTATATATCGCGCTTCAAAATTATCACTGTCCTGCCCTCCTTCCGATATCCCGTTACCCAGTATCATCACATCGGGCTTTATCACTTCTTTTCTGAATGCAGTGGTCTGTCCCATAAACCCCCTGATGCGATCGGTATGGTTCTGACAAAGCATGGCCGGCACCTGGTCGAACTTGGCAGGAGCACTGGGCAAAGTGAAATAATCATTGGAAGTCAGTTGCTTCGTATCCTTGTCATAACCCACATAGTCGATCTTGCGTGTAAACGTATTGTCGATCGTAGAGTGGGTATATTCATATGGATTGGAAGAGATCGTAAAATCCTTAAAGGCAAAACACTTGGTGAAGTCCAGTTTGCTCTGTGCGTTCGGATCCATAGCGTCACCATCAAAAGGCTCACTGCATATATCGGTACCTTCGGCCGCCAATGCTATATCGAAGGTTTCCGTAGCCGAGCACATGGCAAACAGGTTGCCACCTGCACCCACAAAGTCGCGCATTTTTTTTACAACGGCCAGTTGCATCTGCGACACTTTTTTATAGCCGTTCTTGGCTGCCAGCGCTTCCATTGTTTTCTGGTCATTCTTATACCATTCTGCGTTCTGAAACTGGCCCCAGAACTTCCCGTATTGCCCCGTAAAATCTTCGTGGTGCAGGTGCAGCCAGTCGTATTTATCAAGCGCGCCTGCAAGCACTTCATCGGCATAAAGCTTGTCGAAGGGTATCTGCGCATAGGTAAGCGCCAGGGTCACAGCATCGTCCCAGGGTTCTTTATTAAGTGGCGTATATACTGCAATCTTGGGCGCCTTCTCCAGCTTCACAACAGCGCCATTAAAACCGGGATCTGCTATCTCCTTCACGATGTGGGCATATTGCTTGTCATTAAGTTTTGTGTAGCTCACCCCTCTTTGCCGGCACAGCACCTCCATGTCTTTGTCGTTCTCCATCGAAAAGCTGCCGCCCTTGTAGTTCAGTAACCAGTCCACTGGTATCCCTTCCTGCAAAGCGGCAAAGGCTATACCGTAAGCTTTCAAGTGGTTTTTCTGGCCTGCGGAATCCATCGGTATCAGTATCCTTGAAGCCCGGACCGCAGTGCTACAGGATATACACAACAGGCTTAAAAAAAGTAAACGAAGTTTCATGATTGGCTTGCTTTAGTGTAAGTTACTAACAATAGCATTTATACACAAAAGCACATTCACTTTTAAGAAAACATTTAACGAAAGGGATCAGATGCCCACCACCAGCAAACCGCTCTGCGGCTTACCACCTTCATCGTAAGCATATACATAAACCCCCGCGGGAACCACCGGCATTATTAACTCCGAATTAGTCACAACCTGCTTATCCAGTATTACCCGGCCCTGCATATCGTATATCGCCAAATGCCCCTTTTGCTGTCCCGGCGCTACAACGGTAAATGTTCCACCACTTTTTACCGGATTAGGAGCGATCTTAATATCAGCTAAAGCAGCATTGCCGGCAACACCGGTAGATACGGACGGTATGAGCTTCAGATCCCAGATGCCCCTGCCGTAGGTGCCAAACCTGACGGTTTTAATTGAAGCAAGGTACTCCACGGATTTCCATGACTGGAAGGGAATGGTCGCATCGATGAGGCTATACCACTGGTTATCCGCCCTCACATATACGTAAGGTCCGGCATCGGTTGCAGCAAACAGGAAAGAATCGTTGCTGAAAGAGGCCAGCCTGTTCACCAGCGTATGCGGCAAACCATTGCTCATAGAGTCGAAAGTGATGCCGTGATCGCGTGAGACATATACAGCCGGGTTGTCATAGCCGCTTCCGCCGTAGTACACTTTGTTTACAGAGTCTACGCTCGGCAGTATGCAGGCGCCGTATAGCCAAAAACCCGACACACCTGCAAATGCAGCCGTCTTGTTCCAGGTCGTTCCGGCATCGGTCGAGTAAAAAAATGTTCCATCTTCGGTGCCTACATAGATCAGACTGGAGCTCAGATGAGATATTGCAACCGACGAGATACCGGAAGTGCCATTGTTGGAATTGGCTTTGAAATTGTAGCTATACTGAAACGGCGTGATTGAAAACGACGGGCTTGTAGTCAGCGTAAGCCTTGACAGGTAAGAGCCTGAATCTCCAGTGATGTTGCCGCCGCCGATCAATATCTCGTCGGCTGTGCCGCTGGTGAAATATTCAGACGTCGGCAGCATCCATCCAGCATTAGGCTTGTAAGTGCCGGACATGGTCCATGCCCCCAGATAAGAAGGAGCAGAAAGGCTGCCGTATTCATACATGTTGCCACCGGGATACTCAGCCCAAAGGGTGTTGTTGTTCGTGATCCTTAGCTGCCCGTAGTCGCCTGAGATGATCTGTGTTTCATTAATCAATGATGTACCCCCTGCAGCGGTTGTGTGCTGCAGCCCCTGGTCTTGTGCGCCGCCGAAAATTATGGTCGGATCAGTTGGCGCAGAAATGTGATCCCACAATTGGTTTACATGCAGTCCCGCAAGGCTAAGATTGGAAACGGTACCCAGCATATCGCCCGACAGGAAAGCGCCCCCATCCGTACCGACAACGGCAAATTCAGTGCCGCCGGTGGTTTGAAAGTAGTCGATGGCCCTTATGTCGGCGTGCAGGTTGGTACTCATAGCTCCATAATAGCTGCCCCATGTGTTCACTAAAGTCCATGATGCAGCGCTATCGTAGCTTCTGTAAGCCTCCACGTTGCCATAACTCACAGCATTAGGGTTCAGACTCGACAGGCCCAGCAATATGGAATTATCGGGCGTCAAAGTGCTTTTCAAAGTCCATGTATTGCCAAAGTTATTCGAGTGATAAACATTTGCCCCACCGGTTATGACATAGAAATGTGTGATACCGCCCTGCGTCATACATTTCATATTCACAAGATTATCGCCTGCCGGAAATGAAGTTGTGACGCTGGCTACAGAAACGACGCTGCTTGTGATCGAGAATAAAGAATCGCTTGCTGCATCGGACACGCCTAACGCATACAAAGTACCCGAGCCCAGCGGTGCGCAGAATGACAGTTGGTTATCGCTATGGTAAGGGAACTTTCTGATAAGGTGAAAGCTAACGCCGCTATCGGTCGATGAGTACAGGGTAAACAAGGCAGTCCATGACACATCATCCCACCCGAAGGTGACACAATAAACCGTATGCGACGGATCATTAACGGGAATCGTCCGGTATATATAATTGCCACCCCATGGCACAGGAAAAGTGATACCGGTTGAGGTTGCAAAACTCAAACCGCTGTTGTCGGTATACAAAGCCTGCGTGCCTGACGCTGTAAATAGTCGCGCTCCGCTTGCACCACGCTGTATCACACCCAAAACGTAAGGGCTGAAGGGCATTGCGTCGCTGACCTTCGTCCACGCAACGCCCGGCAGGCTGGTCTTCCATATACTGCCTCCGTCGGAGGTGGCATACAAAGTACTGGTGGCGGGCAGGAATGCAAACGCATCCGTACGGCCGGCAAGATTGTCGTTTCCGCGTTCGTACCAGATACCCGTGAGCGCGCCGCCGGCGAATGTTGAGGTAGTCTTCGCGGCGCTGTTGCCTGTTCCCAGATAAGCTTCGGCCCTGTTTTGCTCTTCAATTTTCTTCCAGTCTGTGCCCGGTGCCGCACGGTGGATCAGCTTAATGTATGCGTCCTTCCGCGCCTCCAGCTCCTCATCCTCGCTAACTGGCTTAGGATGACCAGCACCGGCTGCACCTCTGCGGGAATAACTTTGTGTAAAAACAGCTATCAGGCAAAATGATATCGAAAACATCAACAGTAATTTTATCCTCATCTTCATTTTTTAGTGTTGTTGTATTGTTTTCAATTAGCGGCTTCGCTTGAAATAAATCGTGTCCCTTTTACCATTCCTAAGCTGCACCGTTACGTTGTATGTAATTGTGTTATCGCTGAGTACCAGATTAGCCGAAAAAGAATCTGGCTCATTGTGATCAGCCGCGCTCAACACAAGCATGTTTACTTTTTTTGACAGCGCAAGCGACAGATGTTTAGGTTCTTTCAATAAGCAATAGCTTGTTAGCATTTTTCTGCCGTTGTACGCAATACTTATCTTTCTGCATTTGTCGCCAGCCCCGGCAACCGAAAGATCGATCGCATTCCCATTCCACGAGTAGTGTTTACTTCCCCCTGCCCCAATGCTCTCAATAACAACCACCGGATCTCTGCCGGGAACTTGCCGCTGAGGCGGAGGTGTTTTTGAAGCGCTCTTCTGACCAGACAGTAACGATGGCAATAGTATAAACAATAAAAAAGCAGTGCATGCCCTCATAAATGACCAAACCGTTTAATCCGCTGATCATCAAAGATAATTATACTTTAGTTTACTTTTTAAGATGAAAGCTATATTTGACAATATTGTTACTTTTAAAGGCTTAATTAAAAAACAATAAGCCACTATATTTTTATCATTATATTTATCCTTGTGTTTTATTAAGCATATTATTCAGAATTAATACTTGAAGGAAATGAGCAATTTGACAAAACATATTTCGGCCGTGGGTAAAGCGGCTTACCTGGGCTTAACAATACTCCTGTGCGCCGGTAAGCTACAGGCGGTTGAATACGACAGTATCGCATCAAAATACAAAAATGAACATGCTGTGGTTACTAACTACACCCGCCGGCTGGTGATAACCAAGGAGGGTGATAAACTGGTGGCTACGAGCTATTGCACCAGGGAGAAAATGTTTATCAGCGATCGTTCACCGGCCATGTACAATACCGACTATCTGTATCATAGCGACTTCAATAAGCTGGTCGATCTTGACGCGACCTCGTCTCTGCCTGCAAAATTAGGCTACAGGAAAGTGCCTTGCCGCAATTTTTCAGATATCAACCCCGACCGCGACAATGTGTTTTACGATGACAGCCGGTTCGCTATCGTTTCTTATACGGGCTTAGTTAAAAACTCGCTGACCGAGACGAAGTACGTCATCGAGCATACAGATCTCAACATGCTGACTGTGCTGCATGCCAACAATACTGTTGGTGGCTTGGAGGTCCGTGATCGCAACGGGCGCTCGATCGCGCCGCCGATGCGCGCCGATGCGTTCGTGGTCAACATCGGCGGCGCGTGGCAGATCGGCAACCCGACGCGATCGC
>CAYNGS010000021.1:0-13775 GCA_964396625.1 uncultured Flavipsychrobacter sp. | reverse complement strand
AGCCGGCCCATTTTTTGCTGTGCATTGTACCAGACATCTTCTACGCCAAAGCAGAACTTATTCGCGTTCTGAGCCTGCTCGATCTGGAGCGCAATTTCATTATTTTTCAGGTGCTGCAATTCGGCCAGATGCGGCTTTACTGCATTAAGCAACTGGTATTCACTGGCATCGTCATAGTTGCCATGAATATAGTCCAGAATTGCTTTTCCATGATGTGTATGCTTCCTGAAATGCCCATTCATCCGTTCGCCGCCGATGACAAAAACGGGCAGCTTGTTCAGGTTAAGTATCCGGTCGAGCTCTTTATCGATATGAACGATAAATTTGTCGAGGAGGACTTCTTTGCGATCGGTCGTGTCGGTGAAATACTCGACCTTCTCGGCAATATCATTGTTATATGCGGCAATGTTGTCCGGAACATCGGACTTAATTTTCACCAGTTTATTGTAATCCCCGATAAAAAATCTGAACGACTTCGCGCTCTGCACCAACAGTATATATTTATCTGCCGGCTGCAAATTGTTTACCAGGTCCCGTATTTCAAACGGTTCGTCCACCATTACTACTTCGTCGAGGTGAATATCCAGAGCCACCACCTTCTCAAAAACCGGTGAAACATGAATGACAACGGATTTCTTTGTGCTGTCGGCCTTAATATTTGCCAGCACATCTTTTAGCTTACCGATGACGAGGGCTGTTCTTTCTTTAGGGAATTTAGCGGCTATCTCCTGCTCAACCCGCTTTGCGATCATCTCAAAATGACCTTTGTCTGTCGATCCTTTTTCGATGGGTAATATAATGACAACGGAGGGCAGATTGCCGGCCACTTCAACGTGGTTGTCCATTTTCTTCTTTATGACGGTATCCATATACAATATTTAGGATTCAAAAGTATCAGAACTTCATGCGGTACTTAATGACGATAGTCATGTGCCGGTTTGATTTTGCTCAGTTTCTCCGTTATGACCTTCATCATTCACCATAACCTGATTTATACAGAACTTTGTGCGCTCACAAAAATGATCGAACGCCTTTGGAAACAACTATGAACGCTATGGTATTGGAAGCCCAGGGCGGGCGACTGGCCTATAAAGAGCTACCACTCCCGTGCTTTGGCCCCGAGCAGGTGCTGATAAAAGTACTTGCCTGCGGCATCTGTCGCACATACCTTCACATCATTGACGGCGAACTGACGAAACCGAAACTCCCACTGATACCCGGACATGAGATCATAGGTAAGGTGGCAAGGGTCGGCAGCGAAGTAACGCTTCTCAAGGAAGACGACCTCGTGGGCGTGCCGTGGCTGGGGTATACCTGCGGGCACTGCAAATACTGCTGCAGGCAACAGGAGAACCTGTGCGAAAAAGCTTTATTTACCGGTTACACCCTGGACGGCGGCTTCGCGGAATATACGGTTGCCAACCAAAACTTTTGTTTCAGGCTACCGGCGACATTTGAAGACCCGTCGAGAGCACCATTGCTCTGCGCAGGGCTTATCGGCTACCGGTCATACGCCATGGCCGGCGAAAAAGCAGAGAACATAGGTATATACGGATTCGGGGCCGCAGCTCATATCCTCACCCAGGTCGCAAAACAACAGGGAAAGAAAATATTTGCATTTACCAGAGACGGCGATACCGCAGCGCAGGCTTTCGCCATCAGAATGGGTGCGGCATGGAGCGGCGGCGCCTCTGCCAAAGCGCCGGTAGTATTGGACGCCGCTATCATTTTTGCCCCCACCGGAGCACTTATTCCAACTGCATTACGAGCCATTGACAAGGGATGCACAGTAGTATGCGGGGGGATACACATGAGCGAAATACCCTCATTTCCGTATGATATTCTGTGGGGCGAACGCAAGCTGCAGTCTGTGGCCAACCTTACGAGAAAGGACGGGGAGGATTTTTTGAAGATAGCGGCTGGCATCAACATACATACCGATGTCCGCCTCTTTGCGCTGCAGCAGGCAAACGAGGCCATCGATATGCTGAGACGCGGCGACATTCAAGGCGCCGCCGTGCTGGTTATGCGTTAATTCCTAAGATGATCATTGTCATATAGCCGAGTGACTCCCATCATCAATTGCTTTCGCCATTTTATGTTGTTTTGCCATACGCAACTATTGCGGCGATAGCAATGATCTTTCCCGGCAAAACATACCGTTCAAACATATCCGGATACCTGGTAGCCGCCATACTGTGCCTGCCGGTTATGGCATATGGACAAAATAAAAAGTGGACGCTGGAGGAATGCATCCGGCAGGCATTGGAGGAAAATGTGGCACTGAAACAAAGTACCGTTAACAATGAAATAAATAAAATCAACTACACACAGTCGAGAGCAAACCAAATACCCAACCTGAACCTCAGTGATGCCCAAACACAGGACTTCGGGCGCAGCCTGAACCCCGGCACCAATCAATATTCGGATCAAAATATATCGGCAAACGCCCTGGGCGTGAATAGCAGTGTCACCTTATTTAACGGGTTGAAAAATATAAACCTCATTAAAGAAAACCGGCTGAACTACGAAGCAGGAACCCTGGATATACAAAAATTGAGCAACGACCTGATGCTGAATGTGGTGGCCGCATATATGTAGGTACTGTTTGAATACCAGGCTGTAGAGATAGCACGCGCACAAAAAGAAATCACTGCGGAGCATGAAGGCTATACAGAAAAATATGTAAAGGCCGGCAGCATGCCGGAAAGCACCCTGCTGCAAATTCGGGCGCAACTGGCAACAGACAAAGCTACAGAGGTAGAAGCTGAGAATGAATTGCAACTTGCAAAAGTGACACTGATGCAGTATATGGAGATGCCGGTGAATAAAGATTTCGATATTGAGCAGCCCGAAAAAACAGACATCAGTATGGATATAGCTGCAACTGCTGATGACATATATGCCAAGGCACTGGACTTTCTTCCGGAGGTAAAAAGCGCATCTGTAAAAACAACAGCCGCGGAGATCGGGTTAAAGATCGCAAAATCAGAAGTACTGCCAAAGCTGGTGCTGGGCGGCAGTTTAACGACATCCTGGTCAAGCGCAAATTCGCTGTATTCTTATCAGACCACGTCCAAAACATCTCAGATAGGCTACCTGGCAAGCAACCCATCTGAGATAGTGGACGGCCCGGTGTATAGTACATCCGCAACATCTGCCAGATACCCGTTTTTCCGGCAGCTCGGTGATAATTTCGGGGAGGGACTAAGCCTGAATTTATCCGTTCCAATTTTTAACAACCTGCAATTCAAGAGTGATATCGCCAGGTCGAAGGTAACTATCAAGGCAGCCAGGCTGAACGAAAACCTTGTAAAAAATCAACTCAGAAAAAATATCGAGATCGCTTATACCGACCAGCTTGCAGCGAGCAAAAATTATATGGCGACCGGGCAACAACTGGTATCGGAGGAACGGTCGTACCGGGAGACAAGTGTAAAATTCAAAGCCGGGCTGATCACCGCAACAGACCTGTTTGTAGAAAAAAACAATTTTACAAAAGCAACTCTTGCCCACCTGCAGGCCAAGTATCAATTTATGTTTAAAACGAAGGTCGTTGCCTTCTACTCGGGCAATTCAATAACTCAGCAGAAATGAAAAAAGCTATCGTAATCATAACTATAATCTTAATTGCCGGCGGCGCCGTCGCATGGTATTTTCTTAGCCAGAACCGATACAAAGCGCCCACCTGGAAAACAGCGAAGATAGATACCGGGAGTATAACTATTAATGTCACAGCCACGGGCTCCCTGAACGCCGTGACCACGGTGCAGGTAGGTGCACAGGTATCGGGAATAATTTCGAAGATATTCGTGGACTTTAACTCGGTGGTGAAGAAGGGGCAGATAATAGCGCTGCTGGACACAACGCTATTGTATGCAAGTATGCGCGATGCAGCAGCCGCGGTCGAAAAGGCCAGCGCCCAACTCGATCTCTCCGGCAAACAGTTTGCGCGTACCGACACACTGTTTCGCGAAAAAGTAGCAGCACAGTCTGACTATGACCTCGCTTACTCAAACAATAAAAGTGCAAAAGCCGATTTGAACTCAGCCCTTGCGACCCTGGATCATGAGAAGACAATGCTCCGTTACGCCACGATAAAGGCCCCGACAAATGGGACGGTCATATCGCGCAACGTAGATGTTGGCCAGACAGTGATATCCAGCTTCAACGCGCCCACCCTGTTCACCATCGCCGATGACCTTACCCAAATGCAGGTACTCGCCAATGTGGACGAAGCAGATATAGGCCAGGTAAAGGTGGGTCAGCATACCGTATTTACCGTTGATGCCTATCCATACGATCAATTTGACGGAACAGTGTCTATGATCAGGCTGCAGCCGGTAGTGGTGCAAAATGTGAACAATTATACGGTAGTCATAAATGTCGCTAATCCCGACCTGAAACTGCTACCCGGCCTCACGGCCAATATCACCATTAAAGTGCAGGAGCATTCTTCTGTACTAAAATTGCCGGCCAATGCAATCCACTTTACACCGCCTGTGGAGTACATGCAATCCTTGAATTTCCAGGATTCGCTCATCGGCAAGATTGAGTTTAAGAAAGTACCAGGCAATGAGATACCGAGACCCGGCGATCAGTGCTATGTATGGGTAAAAAAAGGCGCGGATATTGGCCCCGTCCTGGTAAAAACCGGCATATTCGACGGAACATTTATTGAAGCAGCAGGAAACATCAGG
Organism: uncultured Flavipsychrobacter sp.; assembly: GCA_964396625.1. GTDB lineage: Bacteria > Bacteroidota > Bacteroidia > Chitinophagales > Chitinophagaceae > Nemorincola. Next base: position 9,075 of record CAYNGS010000021.1, on the reverse strand, counting down.
CCGGGAGACGAAGTAGTAACTGGCACGATAAACGCCCAATCGTCGTCTTCGACCGTCAATAATCCGTTCATGCCAAAAATGCCAACAAGGAGGGGAACGCGATGATGGAAGACAAATGCACACTGATCTCAGTGAAAAACCTTTCAAAAGCCTACAAAATGGGCGACATAGAGTTCTATGCACTTAGAAATGTGTCACTGGATGTGGAAAAAGGTGCATTCGCGGCCATTATGGGACCCAGCGGATCCGGCAAATCGACCTTTATGAATTTGCTGGGATGTCTCGACCTCCCTACTAAGGGTGAATACTACCTGGATGGCGTAGATGTGCTGAAATTAAATAAAAACGAGCTGGCTGAATTGCGAAACAGGAAGATCGGGTTCATTTTCCAGTCGTTCAACATACTGGCGAGAACCTCTGCCATTGAAAACGTGGAGTTGCCTATGCTATATAACAATACCATAAACTCGGCACAGCGGAAAGAGCGGGCTATGAACGCACTTAAATCCGTTGGACTTGCCGAGCGGGCAAAACATATGCCCAGCCAGTTATCCGGCGGGCAACAGCAACGGGTGGCCATAGCGCGCTCATTGGTCAATGATCCCGTGGTTATAATGGCTGATGAGCCCACAGGCAATCTTGATACCCGATCGAGCTACGAAATAATGGAGATATTCCAGCAGCTCAACGACAGGGGCATAACAATAGTAATGGTAACCCATGAACCCGATATAGCCCAGTTTTCGCGCAGTAACATCATGTTTCGCGACGGGCAGATCGTATCAGATACTGCGGTGCAGAACAGGAAAATAGCAAGAGAAGAACTGCCTAAATTACCTTTAATAAATCCGGCGGAAATACTGACATGAGAGTACTAAACCTTTTGAAGATCGCCTACCGCTCTCTTGCCAAGAATAAACTGAGGGTACTCCTCACCATGCTGGGCATCATTATAGGAGTTGCGTCAGTTATTGCCATGCTGGCGATAGGGCAGGGATCAAAAGAGAACATACAGGCATCCGTTGCCAGTCTCGGCACCAATTCGGTGATGATATTCCCCGGCTCCACGAACATGGGTAGCGTACGCATGGGCGCCGGCTCCTATTCCACGCTAACGAGAAAAGACGCAGATGCGATCCTGTCGAAATGCGAATTTGTCACCAATGTCTCGCCGGTGGTTCAGAGATCCTCTCAGGTGATAGCAGGCAACCACAACTGGCACACGATGGTAATTGGCGGTCTTGACCAATACTTCTCTATCAGAAATCTGGCGATCGCCAAGGGAGGGCTCTTCACACTGGAAGATGAGCGCACAGCCGCTAAGGTGTGCGTAATAGGGCTGACAGTATCTACCAACCTCTTTGGCCCGGACGAAGACCCGGTAGGAAAGTTCATCCGCATTAACAGCATACCGTTCAAGGTAATTGGCTTGCTGGAAAAGAAGGGGCAAAACACATTCGGGCAGGACCAGGATGACATCATTATTGCCCCATTCTCAACTGTGCAGAAAAGAATGCTGACCACAATGTATGTAAACAGCATCCTGGCTTCTGCCACATCTGAGCATGATATTGACAAGGCAAAAGACCAGATCAGCACGATAATGCGGATCCAGCACAGACTGACACCCGTTGACGACGACGACTTCACCGTCCGCTCACAGGCAGACATCGCAAATATATTTGGCTCTATCTCGAAGATCATGACCATACTCCTGGCCAGCATTGCGGGCATCTCGCTTGTAGTGGGTGGTATCGGCATTATGAACATCATGCTGGTTTCGGTAACCGAGCGCACCCGGGAGATCGGTATACGAATGGCGGTAGGGGCAAAAGGCAGGGATGTGCTGATCCAGTTTATGATCGAATCCATTTTTATCAGCTTTCTGGGTGGGCTTATCGGCATTGCACTGGGCATACTCATCTCTATGCTTGTCGGAAAATTTGGCGGATGGCCGGTGGTGATCACGGCAAACTCTATCCTATTATCCTTCGCATTCTCAACAGCGGTCGGCATATTTTTCGGCTGGTACCCAGCCCGCAAGGCAGCCAATCTCAACCCCATCGATGCATTACGATATGAATAAACAAACTATCAATGAAACGAGCATTACTGGCATTCAGCGGCAGTGACTTTTCCGGAGGGGCATTCGAATTCGCCCGGAAAATAAATGAACTTGCGCCGATCATCGCACATTGATTTTTTCTGCCGCAAATAGTGACTCCGGTTTTTGAGGGCGTTCACTCCGGCATAATTGAGGCCGATAAGAGCCAGATCAACCTAACGGAGAATACAGACAGGTTTACGAGTCTATGTGAAGAACACAAGATCACATATTCTATATCGCGGGGAGATTATACTTTACCGATGCCGCAACTGATGAAGCAGACGCGATATTCAGACCTCCTGATCGCCGGTAGTGAAGTATTTTTCAGAAGCACGAGTACGGAGAATTTCGCTGATTATCTCAGGGAAGCACTACACAAATCAGAATGCCCCGTAGTAGTAGTTCCTGAAAAATTCAATTTTCCGGAAAACATTGTGCTTGCATACGACGGGAGTCCCTCATCGGTGCACGCCATAAAACAATTCGCTTACCTGTTCCCGGAGTGCTGCAATAAAAAGCTTTTGCTGGCATACGAAAGCAAAGACGCAACGCGCCAAATGCCTTACGAGGCAGAAATAAGATCACTTATCGAATGTCACTTCCCGAATGTGAAGTACCAGGAATTTCGTTCTGATCGGGAAAACAACCTTAACACATGGCTGGCCGGCCAGCAAGATGTTATCGTGGTAGCCGGAGCTGCGGACCGGACATCCCTGTCAGAATTAGCCAAAAAAAGCTTTATAAGTGAGCTCGTTTCGGCACATAAAATACCCGTTTTTCTTGCGCATTTGCAAACAACCTAAAATGGCCCCTCTTCAACTGATCGATCACGACCACAGAACCACCGAAAAGGCAGCCACAGATTTCGCATTGCCAACCCGGGCTTTAAGACCCTGCTACCTGTGCGCCACGAATATAGGCACTTTGTGATCTTTGATGCCGGCTGTTATAAAGCTGTTTCGGAAAGTCTCGGAAAATAACGAGCGGCCGTACGCTCCGGCTACGAGCATCGTATTCCCGTTGCCAACTATCCATTGCTCAATATCCTTCTTTGCAGCGAGCCTCACCTTCAGAATGGTAAGATGCTCAAAATGGCGCAGCAGCAGCTCTTCTATATTTTGCCGGTCGGGAATCTCTTTCCCGCTATCACCAAATGAAGCGAGCAAAGCCTTTACTGAGTTAAATTCCGGCAAGAGGTATGTAAACTGTTTCATCGCGTAGACCGACTGTTCGCTTCCGTCATAAGCAAGAATGACGCTCTCGGGCTGCACGTATTTTTCAGGTACGAGCACAACAGGACACTCGGTTTTGTGCAGGACGTTAGCTATATACTCGTCCTGGGTTTCGACCCCAAGGTTCTCGTAGAACGACTCGCCGCTCACTACCAGCATATCTGCAAACCGGGTTTCTTCTTTCACCTGTGTTACCACATGCCTGTTAAAGTCTCTGTGTATTTTATACCCAATGCCGCTTTCTTCGCAGAGCTTTTTGAAATGGGCAATGTTCTTATCCAGCACGGCCTCGTCGGCAGGCACTGCCTCGCTGATATACAACGGCCCGGAAATTACACCGCCGAATGAATAGAGCAACTCACCATAATCAACAGAAGGCAGAAACATCCCTATCGCAAAGACGGGTTGATGTAGGTGCATTTGCCGCACAAATTCAAAAACCCCCTCCGAAAAATGCTCGCCGTCGAACGCCAGAAGTACCTTTTTCATACTACATGATTATAAAACAAATTTAGCGCCACCCGACATCGTCAAGAATGATTAACGTCATCAAATTCCCTATTCTAAGTCATTCGCGACAAAAGGCAGCTGTGTTAGTTTTGACCCACTATTAAAACACTATGGACTTACGATATACAACTGCTGAGAACGCAGTTCAACTTGTAGAAAGCGGCAACCGGGTATTCATTCACGGGGGCGCCGCAACACCGATCGCACTTGTTAATGCATTGCTGAACCGCGCAGGGGCGGTAAACAATGTGGAACTTGTAGCGATAAGCACATACGGCCATATAGACTGGGATCGTCCGGAGGTACTGGACAGTTTTTACCTGAATTCCCTGTTTGTCTCTGAAAATGTGCGCGGCTGGGCGAATTCGGACCATGGCGGTTATGTGCCCATATTTCTCAGCGAGATACCCCTCTTATTTGACCGTGCCATATTGCCCATAGACGTGGCGATGGTGCACGTGTCCCCGCCTGATGAACATGGTTATTGCACGCTGGGCACATCGGCCGACATTGCCGTAAGCGCGGTGCGGACTGCGAAAAAAATAATTGCATTGGTCAATCCACGTATGCCCAGGGTATTGGGGGAAGGGATCGTACACACATCGAAGTTTAACGCGATGGTATGGCAGGAAACCGAATTGTACCAGGTAGATTATGCAAGCAGGGCAAACGATGTCACCGACAAAATAGGAGCCCACGTAGCATCGCTCATCGAAGATGGCTCCACGCTGCAGATGGGTATCGGAGCTGTTCCGGATGCGGTATTAAAGCAACTTGCAGGCCATAAAGACCTTGGGATACATACGGAGATGTTCTCAGACGGAATAATTCCGCTGGTAGAGCGTGGTGTGATCACAAACGCTCTGAAAAAAACCGACAAAGGGCAAATAATCTGCTCCTTCATTCTTGGAACCCGAAAAATTTATGACTTCGCTGACAATAACCCGTATGTGAACTGTATGAACATCGGTTATGTAAATGATGTGAGCGTGATATTGAGAAACCCAAAGGTCGTTGCCATTAACAGCGCGATCGAAGTTGACATCACTGGTCAGGTTTGCGCAGACTCTATCGGAACATACCAATATTCGGGCATAGGCGGGCAAATGGATTTCATGCGCGGTGCAGCATTGTCCGAGGGTGGCAAGCCTATAATTGCGATGCCTTCGGTAACTGCTAAAGGCATTTCAAGGATAGTGCCACATCTGAAGGAAGGAGCCGGTGTGGTGACAACACGCGGGCACATACATTATGTTGCAACTGAATATGGTGTTGTAAATTTGTACGGCAAAAATATGGAGCAACGGGCTAGCCTGCTAACCGGCATCGCCCACCCCGACCATAGGGAGGCCCTGGAGCGTGGTTATCATGAGCGCTTTGGCCTCATGATAAAAGGTTTATATCAGAATGCATAAAAACCAGGCGAATGGAATTAATCAAAAAGTTCAGCGAAACGGGTATAAATGATCTGCCGGCAGTTGGCGGCAAGAATTCGTCCCTGGGCGAAATGTTTAACCGGCTCTCATCAAAAGGGATCAGAGTGCCGGATGGCTTTGCAACGACAGCCGAAGCATTCTGGTATTTCATTGATAAAAATAACCTGCGCGAAAAACTTAAAACGCTGCTGCTAACACTGGATCGCACGGCATATACCAACCTGAAGCTTGTAGGGTCTGAAGCCAGGGCAATGATGTTAAGCGCAGAGTTTCCGCGCGACCTTGCAGAAGAAATAGGCGCCGCATATCGCAATCTTTCAGGGCCAACCGGCATTGCAGTTGCCGTTCGCAGCAGCGCCACGGCGGAAGACCTGCCGCAGGCAAGCTTTGCAGGTCAGCATGAGTCATATCTAAACATAGAGGGCGAAGACGCTCTGTTGACGGCAGTGAAGAGATGCTATGCCTCATTGTATACCGACAGGGCCATCAAGTACAGGGAAGACAATGGCTTCGAGCACGGCAAAGTGGCGCTGTCAGTTGGTATTCAAAAAATGGTACGTTCTGATAAGGCATGTGCCGGTGTTGGCTTCACACTTGAGCCCGAATCGGGGTTTCGAAATGTAGTGCACATCTCCGGTTCATGGGGCCTGGGCGAAAATGTAGTGCAAGGGACCGTAACGCCCGACGAATATCTTGTATTCAAACCTACACTGAAGATGGGCAAAAAGGCCATAATTCAGAAGAAACTGGGCGAAAAGGCCAGGATGATGGTGTATGCAAATTCGCGGTCCGGCATAGGGAAAACGGCTAATGGCGTTGGGGCGGCAGACCCTACTGTAAACGTGGACACACCGGCCGGGCTGAGGGCGAGGTATGTATTGTCCGACGACGAAATAACAACAATTGCGCGATGGGCTGTTGAGATAGAGGATCACTACCAGAAACCCATGGACATAGAATGGGCAAAAGACGGCCTCACCAATGAGCTGTTTATACTGCAGGCCCGCCCGGAAACCGTACGGTCGAGAGAAAACCCTTTGCAGGTAAAAGAATACCACCTGCAGGAAAAAGGCCAACTCCTGGCCTCGGGTGAGGCCATAGGCGCCAGGATCGGGGCAGGCACCGCGCGGATACTAACATCACCAAGGGACGCAGGAAAACTAAATAAGGGAGACATCGTTGTAACCGAACTGACATCGCCTGACTGGGACCCCATTTTGAAAAATGCCGGCGGTATCATCACCGATAAAGGCGGCCGGACGAGCCATGCATCAATCGTGGCCCGTGAGCTGGGTGTCCCGGCGGTTATTGGCACGGGCGACGGCAGCAAAAAAATACTGGATGGCCAGGTAATCACCATCGATTGCGCGGAAGGAAAAGAAGGAATGGTGTACGACGGCAAATTAAAATATAAGGAAGTATCTCTGGACTTTAGCGCCATTACCCTGCCACAGCATACCAAGGTAATGATGATCATGAGTGAGCCCGACAAGGCGTTCAAGCTTTCATTCTATCCAAACAATGGCATCGGGCTGGTGAGAATAGAGTTCATGATCACTCACGAAGTGCAGGTGCACCCAATGGCCCTGGTAAAGTTTGACGAAATAAAAGATGTGGACCTGAAGCGAAAGATAGAACTGATAACGCAGGGATACGCAGACAAAAAGAAGTACTTCATTGATAAGCTGTCGAAGGGGGTCGCGACCATAGCAGCGGCGTTTTATCCCAATGACGTTATTGTTCGCATGAGCGACTTCAAAACAAATGAATACGCAAATTTGGTTGGCGGCAAAGACCTGGAGCCTGTGGAAGAAAACCCGATGATCGGCTTCAGGGGAGCATCGCGGTACTACAACCCTTTGTATAAAGCCGGCTTTGGACTGGAGTGCGAAGCCATGAAAGTGGTAAGAGATGAAATGGGATTAACCAATGTGAAACTTATGATACCCTTTTGCCGCACGGTTGAGGAAGGCAAAAAGGTTATTGACACGATGCGCGAATTTGGCCTGACCCGCGGTGAAAACGGCCTGGAGATTTACGTGATGGCAGAGATACCGAGTAATGTAATGCAGGCCGAGGAATTCGCCGCTGAGTTCGACGGATTCTCCATCGGCTCTAATGATCTCACCCAGCTCACACTTGGCATCGACATGGACTCTGCGCTGATCGCCAACCTCTTCAGCGAACAAAACAAGGCGGCAAAAACGATGATATCTATGATGATCGGCCGGGCAAAAGCGGCACATACGAAAATAGGGCTCTGCGGGCAGGCGCCAAGCGATTTCCCCGAATTTGCCCGGTTTCTTGTTGAGCAGGGGATTGACAGCATATCGTTTAACCCTGACGCGCTGTTAAAGGGTATTGAAAACATAAACCTGGCCGAGGCTAAAATGCAAACACCCGAATGATGAAACGAACGCATACTGCCCTGCTGCTTGTGATGTTGGTATCTTTTTCAAAGATACTGGCGGCAAAAGTGCCGGTGGCACTTCAATATCCCGTGCTTGTAAATAAGTTTTATGAGCTGACAAAGAGAGAACCGTTCTGGATATCGTCAGAAGTCGCTTATCCCGAAGCCCGGCAAGAAATGCTTTCCTTACTCGACAATGCCGTTTATAACGGGCTGGACCCACAGAAGTATCATTACGCGGAGATAACAAGTGTAACGAAACTATCAGACCAGGCCGACTTAACGCAGGCTGACCGGATGTTCACCGACGCACTGATCTCGCTGAGCAGGGACGTTTATGCCGGCAGTGGTGTTGAAGGGTGGATCATGAATGACGAAATATCGGGCAAGTATTACGCAGCAGACAATGACTTCCTTTTAGGCAAGCTCGCGGTACTGGGCACGGTATCGGAAGCGGGCACATTCTTAATGACCATAACACCACAGGATAACATCTATAACGCGCTTGCAAATGAGCTCAAAACACAGCTCGCGGCAAAGAACGAGCGCCTCATCCCGCAACTGAAAATATCGGCGAATATATATCGCTGGATACATCATTTCCATTTCGACAAGTTTATCGTGGTCAATGTTCCGGCCGCGTCATTGCGGTATTATGAACAAGGTAATGAAGTGCTGCAGATGAAAGTTGTTGTAGGAAAACCATCCACGCGCACACCACGTTTTTCCAGCCATTGCGATGAAGTTGTTTTGTACCCGTATTGGAATGTGCCCCGGAGTATTGCTGTAAAAGAATTACTGCCGAAATTCAAAAGATCGCCGGGGGCAATTGACGCAATGAACATGCAGGTGGTGGCAAAAAACGGCGCTGTTGTAGATCATACCCGCATCAAATGGTCGCAATATAATGGGAGTAACCTTCCATACCTGTTCCGACAGTCTACCGGCTGCGATAACTCCCTCGGAGTTATTAAGTTCAACCTTACCGACCCCTTCAGCGTTTACCTGCACGACACAAACTTCAAAAAGGCATTCTCTTCCAAATCACGTTTCCTTAGTCATGGGTGTATCCGCGTGGAGAAACCTGTGGAGCTGGGAAATTACCTGCTAAACAACAGACTGGACAAAGCATTTGTGAGCGCATGCATCAAGGGCCAGAAGCCGGTAATTACTAAACTGCAGAAACCGGTACCGGTCTTTGTGGTTTACATGACGGCGGATGTGGACAGTACAAATAATGTGGTCATCAGCAAAGACATTTACCACATTTTCAAATAAATGTAAGGCCAAAAAAAATTCGAGCGTTATTCGTAGTTGAGGTTATTGCTGAAATCTTCAAATTGGGCCACATTGCCGGCATCATTCTTTGTTAACCGCCAG
>CAYNGS010000020.1:0-14088 GCA_964396625.1 uncultured Flavipsychrobacter sp. | reverse complement strand
AAAAGCCTGTACCTGAATGAAATAAACGACCTGAAAAACAAGTGGAAGATCGCCAAGAAATCTATCAGCGACGACCTTACGCACATCAATCAGCTACAGGCTAGTGTATCGAACGAATATTTTACTACGCTCGACCTGCAGACGAAAAGCCGGGAACTGCTGAAAAAAATCAGTGTTCAATCGCTTGGTAAGGAGTATGACTACCTATGGGATATAAACGGCGATAAGACTGGAGAAAATGCGCAGGCAAGTGAGTTGACAAAGAAGTCTTACCAAGGGCAGAGAAAGATACTGCACTACTATTTCAGGAGGAACTGGACCGACCAGTTGTGGATAGTATTCGCGGGCGTTATCTTCATGTTATGGATATTCAGGAACTACCGGAGATCGGAAAAAGATAATGGTCCACCGTTGCCATCATTCTACTTCATCAGAAAAATTTCCATACTGCCCACTTTGATCGTGCTGTTCAACATTGCTCCTTTCTTCGATATACATCCGCCTACAGCCTATATAGAGATACTCGAGTTCCTGCTGGTCATTTCCTTAACGATACTGCTCTGGAAGAATTGGCCGAAAAACCTGTTCCACTACTGGCTTGTCATCAGCCTGCTGTATATCGTGTTTTCGTTTACCGGCGCGCTGCTGACGCCCAGCCTGGGCTTCCGCCTATTGCTGTTCGCCTTAAACCTTGCTTCTATTGCTTTCGGCATATCGTGGTTTATGACCCTCAAAAAGAACACCCTTGCCTTCTCAGGGATGATCAAGATTGTATCGGTCATATACATTGTTCTGAATCTTGCCGCGATGCTATGTAACCTGTTCGGGCGCCTGAGCCTGGCGAAAATATTCGGCGTCACAGCTATTTTCGGGCTAACGCAGATCATTGGCCTGTCGGTTTTCATACAGATCATACGAGAAGCGTTCGCACTGCAAACGGTAGCGAGCAAGCTTAAGGGCGGAATGAGCGCCAAGTTCAACTTCACACGCATGGAAGAATTGCTGGACAGGGGGCTGACCATCGTTGCGATTTGTATCTGGCTGATCGTATTCACCATCAGCCTGAACATGTACAATCTTGTTTTCTTCAAACTAAGTCATTTTCTCACCGCACAAAGAAACATCGGCAGCACCTCGTTCCAGATCGGGAATATTTTATTGTTCGCTGCCATCATCTATGTTTCTAACCTGCTGCAGCAGGGCATCGGCTCGCTATATGGAAAAACAGAAGGCAACTGGGATCCGGAAGTAAAAAAGAACGGATCGCGCCTGGCTATGACGCGACTCGTGCTCATCGTGATCGGCTTCCTGATAGCGATCGCGGCCTCCGGCATACCGATGGACAAGATAACGATAGTACTTGGCGCTCTTGGCGTAGGTATAGGCTTAGGATTGCAGACCATTGTAAACAACCTCGTTTCGGGCGTCATACTGATCTTCGAACAGCCTTTCCGGATAGGTGATTTCATAGAACTGGGCGATAAAAAAGGCCGGGTGCTGGACATTGGCATTCGCTCCAGTAAAATTGTGATGGAGGAAGGAGCAGAGATCATTATGCCTAATGCCGACCTGCTGAGCGGCCGGGTAATAAACTGGACGATGCGCAATGAAAATGTGCGTATCGAATTGCCTTTATCTGTTGAGACCGGTCATACTTTTCAGGAAGTGGAAGCGATCATTACAGAGGAACTGGAAAAAAGCAGCTATGTGGTAAAAGCATCTCCGCCCGAGATACTGCTCATCAGCCAGTCGGACAAGGCAATGAACCTGAATGTGCTGGTATGGATAAATGACGTGCACAAACTTGGCGCTATCAAGAGCCAATTGCTGAACGGGCTATATAGCAGCCTTGCAAGCAAGCAGATAAAAATCATATAGTCAATACCCAGCAGGGCCGCTACGGCTTTGCTGCCTGCGTGTCGGCATCCAGCTTTTTCAATATGGACAGTATTAGTTCATTTTGATTCTCCAGATGCGCAAGAATAGTTTCTATTTCGCGCTCGGCCTTTACATTGACTTCGAAGTCAGACTCTGCCCTGAGCTCGGAGTGCCTGCCCTGCAGGTTTTGCCCTATCATAAGCAGGGGCATAAGAAATATCTGGATCATATTGGAAATAAAGAGCCAGAGCACAAAGGCAGGATAGGGGTCGAATTGCATCGCCTTGGGCGCTAACATATTCCAACCCAGCCATATTATTGTCCAGAAGAAGATGATCAAAAAGAAACCCATGGTACCCACATGGTCAGTGATCCATACGGCCAACAGTTCCAGTTTGGTAAAACTTTGCTTTTGGGCGACGTTTGGATTAAGGATCGGTTTCCTGAGTTTTTTTAACTCGGCGAGCGACTTTGGTTTCTCTGTGGCCATTGTATATGATTTGTGTGTGAACAGGAAATAACCCCTGCTAACAAATATATAGCAATATACTTAAGAGTAGCACTATGGCCGACGAATAAAACTTCGGGTAAGTCACTTACATTTTCAGATAGTCCATCACGTAATAGACGAGTATTGCCGGCCAGACGATAGCTTTTAATATTCCTATGAGGCCGGCTACGAAAGTAGTGGCGTGATGCAGATAATAAAAAACCGCCCCTAAAAAAGCGAGGCCGTAGATGCCACCGGATGCGCCACCCCTGGACTTTCTTTTCTCCTGGTAGCCATACCTGTTTGAATTTGTTTGATCGTCCATGTTATCCTCCTTTTTGGGTTGCATTTATTTTTTTGAGGTCATATCCCTTCACTAAGCTGTAAGAGCCGCTTCGCTACCATGATCAGCCATATCTCCAACGGGATCAGCGACAGGAGTGAGAGGGTCAGGCCAACGGTTCCTGCGGTAGGTGGTATCAGCATCATGAGATTAGTGATAAGCCCCATCCATGCAGTAAATTTACTGAAAATGCCGCTCTTCAGCATCATGAAGGCAATGATAATACCCGACACCGCGCCGAGAATATAACCGACATCGAAGGCAGTGCCCTGCCATGTGGCCATCATCACCTTGCCAGCCGCCAAAACTGAAGTGCGGTCAATGTCGTTGTATGAAGTAATGTACTGGTTGCTGAGCGAAAGCATTTCGAAGGCAGTGGCGGAAGCAAGATATGCTACCACGCCAACCATACCCAACAGTAATGCGATGGCCATTCCGGAGGGACTTGTACGCCGGAGCGCGGCCCATAGCGCAAGAAGGATAAACACAAAAAGAACTTCATCGACAATGAGCAGCAGGTCCATATCGAGCAGGCCAAGAAATTTATTTTCGTGAAACAGGTTGAACCAGCCGATAACCGAGCCCGGGGGCGGCCAGAGAATAAAGACACCCACCTGTATGGGTATGAACAGTATTATGATCAGCGCCGCGACGCCGCCTACCCTGTATAGCCCCTTCCATTCTGCGTTTACAGTTTTGGCATTGGCAAGATCATTGATACTGATAACAGACATTTCGATATTCCTCCAGTATCAAATGTACCTGCCGGTACGTCTACATTATATGATGCTGATCATGAATGAAAATGACAGTTATCAAACAGGGCCTTGCATAGCGGCTACCGAATAAGAAAAAATAGGCAGTCAGGAATTATTTACTCCAATACCATTCTTCCTCTTTTGGCTGCGCCTCCTGCTGTTTCCAGTAGGCCGACGTCACTATCTCGCCTTTGAAGGTTTTCAGCTCACGGTTAAACACGGCATTTATGGGACTGAAAGTGAGGTCAGTGACACCAACGATGAATGTATCGGGTGGAGGAGGCGGTTCCGGGGCAGCCGGAGGTGGCGGCGGCGGCGGAGCAGCAGCTTCGGGGGCAGCGCCTTCTGCCGGAGGCGGAGGGGGCGCAGCGGGCTTTGGCGGGGCCGGTTTGGCAGCTTTGGGAGGAGGACTCTTTACAACTACCACCGTAAACCCGTTGTGCTCCAATAATTTTTTCAGGAAATCAACGCGCTCAGGCGTGCAGTTCTTCTCTACGACAGAGCATTTCACTTCACCAAGATCTTCAAATGTATGATTAGGATTGAGCGCCATTTTATTTTCCGGTTATTGCATTTATATGTTCAAACAATCCGCTTGCGAAGCCTATAGTGATTACGCCGAGCATGCATATGACCAGCGCTACCCTCAGCGACAGGCTTCCCTTCATATGGGCCAGCGGCTTGTCGTTCTCGTCAATAAATATTGCCTTTACGATACGCAGGTAGTAAAACAGGGAGATGACCATATTCATAACCGCCACGGTAACCAGTACATAATTTCCCTTTGCAGCCCCCGCAGTAACAAGAAACATCTTTCCGAAGAAACCGGCAGTTGGCGGAATGCCACCCAGCGAGAAAAGACAGATAGCCATCACCCACGATGAAAATTTGTTGTTGGCATAAAAGCCCTTAAAGTCACTGATATTTTCTTTCCCGGTCTTAGCAGCCACCAGCGACACCACACCAAACGCTCCGAGGTTAGAAAACGTATAAACAATGAGGAAGAAAACAGCAGCCGAAGCGCCGATAGATGTGCCGGAAGAAATACCCAGTAAAATATAACCCACCTGGGAGATAGATGAGAAGGCAAGGAAACGCTTGATATTATCCTGCCGTATGGCGAAAAGATTGCCGACAGTAATGGTAAGTAAGATGGTAAGGCAAAGCATGTTGTACCACAGCCCGTCATAACTTTTAAACAACTGGAACATGGCCGTAATAAAAATGAAAACTATGGAGCCTTTCGAGATAACGGACAGGTAGGCGGTAACGGGCACAGGCGCTCCTTCGTATACATCGGCTGTCCATAAGTGAAATGGAACGGCTGACAGTTTGAATGCGAATCCGGAAAAAGCAAAAATAAAAGCCAGTATCTGCAGCTTACTGCTGCCGAGCAGCGGCGCCATCTCAGCAAAGTTGAGGGTTCCGGTAGTGCCGTAAAGCATAGAGATACCGAACAGCAAAATGCACGAAGCAAAGGCCGACGACAATATCATTTTCACGGCCGACTCAGATGACTTTATCTTGTGGAGATCATAGTTACAAAGAGCGGCGAGCGGTATAGTCGACAACTCCAACCCGAGGTAGAACATAAGGAAATTGCCGCTGGAGATCATAAAGTCCATACCCAGCAGCGTGCAGAGCAGGAGTATATAAAATTCAAGCAGGTGCTTGTGGTGCTTCAGCCAGTCGAATGCGAGCAGGGAAATAATAAGAGTGCCGAGATTAAGTATGAATTTTTCGAGTACGAGAATAATACTGTTGTGGAACATTCCATTGAACAACTCGCCGTAACTGTTAAAGACAAGCCCGATAACAAGATTAACGAGCAGCAGAAAATTAGTTATGTGCAGTAAGGTAGTATTGGACTTGATGCCGTCCCACACCTTAAGAATAAGCAAAATGAAGATAATGAGCGTCAGGCTCATTTCGGATTTCATTATTAAAAAAAAGTCAATACCCATGTTATAAATTCAAAAGTCAAAATTCAGCAGCCTACCGGCTCACTTTCCTGCTATGCCCCGGGCTATATTCTCCATTATTATCTGCGTATCCGGGGATACCAGGTTGTTTAGCCAAAACGGCGCAATGCCTATCGCCAATATGCAAATGATCAAGGTAGCAGATGCCAGTTTCTCATTCCACGCAGCGTCTTTAAAGGTTAAATAATCTTCGTTCTTTATTGGTCCCATACCGGCGGAGCCTACGGCCCGCAATATGTAGACCGCGGTGACCACTATGGACGCACACGCCAGGATAGTAGCAACGCGATAAAAAGTATCGGGGTTTTGCCACGCACCAACAAACACGGTCATCTCTGCCACAAAGCCGCTTAGGCCGGGCAGACCAAGCGAACAAAGGCCGGCAATAACGAATACCGTGATAATAAACGGAATTGTCTTAAGCAACCCTCCCAGCTGTGCTACCTGGCGTGTGTGGGTGCGCTCATATATCATGCCTATGGCAGCGAAGAACAGGGCTGTCATCAGGCCATGTGATACCATTTGCATCACCGCACCTGTAATTGCCGTTTTGGTAAGCATACCAATGCCAAACAATACAAAGCCGCAATGGCTCACCGAGGAATATGCGTTAATATATTTCAGGTCTTTCTGCATAAGGGTAGCAAACGCTCCGTAAATGATAGCGATGGTAGATAGAAGAATGATGATCCAGGAATATTCGTGGGCTGCTTCGGGCATCAGGTAGGCAGCTACACGCAGGCAGCCGTAACCACCGAGTTTCATGGAGATGCCGGCGAGGAACATGGATGCGGCTGTAGGCGCGGAGGAGTGGCCATCGGGTGCCCAGGTGTGGAATGGGAAGATCGCAGTAAATACGCCGAAGCCGACAAACATCAACGGGAAAATGAATCGCTGTGCCTCCATGGGGATATGCATTTGAGCGATCTTCAGCAGGTCAAATGTGTGTCCTCCGCTTCCTGTGTTGGTATTAAAATAAAGACAAAGCAGTCCGACAAGCACGAGGGCTGAGCCACCCATGAGCATGAGCGCCAGCTTCATGGCACTGTATTCTTTCCGGCCGCTACCCCATATACCTATAAGCAGGAATTTGGGGATAACTGCAACTTCGAGGAAAAAGAACATGGTAAAAAGATCCAGCGAAATGAAAAACCCATAGGCGCCTGCACTGAGCACAAGTATGAGGAAGAAAAATTCGCGGGCATGCGTATTAACATTCCAGGAAATGAGGATGCCCGTCAGCACCACTACCGCAGTAAGCATGATCATAGCAACGGATATGCCGTCTACACCTACATAGTATTCAATGTTAAGGTTACTATACCAGGAGTAGCGGCTTTGAAATAACATCTGGGTGGTATTGCCAGCCGCGCGTTCAGCGATGTATGAATACATCGTGACACTAGAATAACCTAGCTGGGCGACAGCGCCCAAAAGAGCAACTACACGCGCTTGCGCCGCTGTGCTGCACAACAAAACCGCAAGCGCTGTGATCAGCGGGATTATTAAGAGAATAGATAAGTTTATCATTTACTAAATCAAAAAAGTTAAAAGTCAAAAACAAAATCGCACTGCCAGCCAATCTAAGTCCACCAGTACACAAATATGAGCACAAAGCCAATGACACCAACAAAGAAGTAAGCTGCGTACACCTGCACCTTACCCGATTGCATTCTTTTTATTAAAAAGGATATTTTTTCTGTTATAGTTGCCAGCAGATTCATGGTGCCGTCAACAATATTCCGGTCGAACCATGCCGCCGGACGGCCTATAAGATTGAAGATCACCTTCTTTGTAACAAAGAGGTATATCTCGTCGATATAAAATTTATTGTAGGCACTGCGGTAAAGGCCTCTGATACTATCCGCAAAACGCTGGGGCGCTGCGTTTTCCATTTTGTAAAAAGACAGTGCAAGAAATATGCCGCCTGCCGCAAGCAAGACCGGTGCAACGGAAAAAGCGGGGTGAAACTCTGTCAACAATGGTTTGCCATCTGATGAAACGAGTTTTCCGAAGGGAATAAACCCGACACCCGCGGATAAGAGTGCAAGGATGATCAGCGGGAGCTTCATGGTCAACGGAGCCTCTCCGTGATGACCATCGTGCGCATGACCGCCATGCGTTTGAAAATCCTTGTTCCAGAAAATATTAAAATAAAGCCGGAACATATAGAAAGCTGTAATAGCCGCCGTGAAAATGGCAATGACGAAAATGGTTTTATTGGACTGGTAGGCAGCCTGCAGTATTTCCTCCTTACTAAAAAAACCGGCAAATGGCGGTATGCCGGCAATTGCGAGGCACGCTATCAGAAAAGTGACGTGTGTGACCGGCATCAGCTTTCTTAATCCACCCATGTCCTTCATTTCATTACTGTGCACATAATGTATCACTGACCCGGCGCCAAGGAACAACAATGCTTTGAACATGGCGTGTGTGAACAGGTGGAACATAGAGGCCATATAGCCCAAGCCGTTCTCACCACCATATTTCGACACGCCCAGGGCAAACATCATATACCCGATCTGCGACATGGTAGAGTAAGCAAGCACACGTTTTATGTCTGTTTGTGTGCAGGCGATCATGGCCGCGATGAATGACGATGCCACGCCTACCCAGGCAACCAATTCCAAAGCCGGCGGGCAAGACAGGGAATAAACCGGGAACAAACGAGCCACTAAAAACACACCGGCTACTACCATCGTAGCCGCATGGATAAGGGCAGATACGGGTGTGGGGCCTTCCATTGCATCTGGCAACCAAATGTGCAGCGGGAACATGGCCGACTTGCCCGCGCCGCCGATGAATACAAGCACAAGCCCCCAAGTAAGCGCAGACATGCCAAGGAACGAAGCGGTGGCAATATTGTGGAGCTGGTCTGTGGGCGTGGTAAGCCGTAATATCAACGTCTGAAAGTCGAGCGTACCCGAATAGAAAGACAGGATCAGTATGCCGAGCAGGAAACCGAGATCTGCAAAGCGGGTGACAATGAACGCTTTTTTCGACGCTGCTACGGCAGAGGGTTTATCGAAATAGAAACCAATGAGCAGGTAAGAAGAAACACCCACCAGTTCCCAGAATATATATATCTGGAAGATATTGGAAGAAAGCACCAATCCCAGCATCGAGAATGTGAATAGTCCGAGAAAACCATAGTAGGTGGCATAGCGCTCCTCGCCCTTCATATAGCCCAGGCTGTAAAAATGCACCATCAAAGAAACGAGCGTAACCACCACGATCATCATTACCGAAATAGGATCGAGCAGGATACCCATATCGATGGCAACATTGGGACTAAACTGCAGCCATGTGAACCTCAGCGGTATCAACTGCTGGTAGGTGTCGCCGACCTTCCCCACCACAAAGAAGTAATCGTAGGCAACCGTGGCGGCCAAAATGAACGAGGTAAGAATAGAGAGTGTGGCGAGAACACCGCACAATGAAGGAAAATTTTTTCTCCCGATAAGCGCTATCATCACGAAAGTGAAAAGAGGCAGAAGGGGGATCAAAGCTATTAACGGAGTACTCAGCATATCTTAATATTTCATCGAATCCACTTCCTCCACATCAATGGTATGGTGGTTCCTGTATAAGTTTATAATTATAGCTATTGCCACAGCCGCCTCGGCAGCAGCGATGGTAATAATAAAAATGGTGAAGAACAGTCCGTCGAGCTTGTCAGCGTAAAGGAACTTATTGAAAGCTACAAAGTTGATGTTGACGCTGTTCAAAATAAGTTCGACAGACATGAGCATTGTGATCAGGTTCCTGCGGGTAAGAAATCCGTATACACCGATAAAGAACAAGGCGCAACTGACAAATAAAAAATGAAAAAGACCGATATCGTTCATTAAGTCAAAAATTGAAAGTCAAAAAAGTATTCAATATTTAAGATCATTTTTAATTAGCTAATATCTCTGGGTTTTCAAGTTTCGGTTCCAGGTCTTTCGGTAACGGGATAGCTACTTCATCATCCTCACTGGTCTCCGGCAGCACCTTGTGGGCTGGCACCTTTATCTTTATCGCTATCACTATACACCCTATCATGGCCGCCAGCAGCAATATGCTCACCACCTCAAAAGGAAGAATGTAACCATACTCAGTCGTGCTCAGCATCTGGGCGCCAATATTGCCCGCGCTCGGCTCGATCGCTTGTTTGCCAGACGTGACAAATGTTTGCCTGGAAATATAGAACATCGTGAGGCCACAGCCGAACATGGTCGCGAGGGCGGAAAACGCTGCCCTGCCTAGGGCGGGCCTCTTCATGTCCTCTCCCGAACCATGCGTAAGGAAAATGGAAAAGATGATCAGTACTACGATGCCGCCCACGTAGACAATTACCTGCACGGCAGCTATAAACTCGTAGTCGAGAAAAAAGTACAAACCTGCTATGCCGATCAGCGAAAACAAAAGGAATACTGCCGAACGGAATATCTTGCGCGACGTGACAGCCAGCAAACCCCCACCAATGATGGTAGCGGCTAACATGTAAAATATGATCGTTGATATGTTCATTTACTGTATGCTCATTTTATTCGTTAAAGCCGAACTTCCGGTTTTAACTTTTAACTTTTGACCTAACTTACTCTACCCCTTCCATGATCTTAGAACCGGGTTTATTCAAAACTTTCTTTAGCTGCTTTTTATCATAAACACTGTGCTCAAAGGTCTGCGCCATCACAATCGCGTCGGACGGACAAGCCACAACGCACAGATTGCACATGGTACACAGCTCCAGGTGATAGACAAAAGTATCTATCGCCTTTTTCTTCTTGCCATCCGGCTGCAATTCCTGCTTGGTGATGATCTTAATGGTACCATTGGGGCACGCTATCTCGCACGCCTGGCAACCGGTGCAGCGGTGTTCATTGTTCGCATCATGCGGCATCACCACCTCGCCCTTGAACCGGTCGAACATCTTAAGTGTGGCACGGTTATCTGGATACTCCTCGGTCTGTATTTCTTTAGGGTGGGTAAAATAATAGCCGGTCTTCCTCATTCCCACGAGCAGCGACCTAACCGACCTGTATATTGTACCGAAATACTCTCTTAAAAACATTTGCAATTGGTTTTGTCCTTCCTTTTCTAAATTCTATATAATACTGCCATTCAGTCTACTTCATTAAAAATGCCACCCCATTATTGCCATTATCGTTACCAGCAAAACATTCACCATACTGATCGGCAAGAGATATTTCCACTCGAGTGTCAGTAACTGATCTACACGCAAGCGTGGGAACGTCCAGCGGAACTGCATAATGATAAAGATTATCAAAAACGTTTTGCTTAAAAACCATAATGAAGACGGTATAAAATCCATGATATGATTGAAACTCTCCCAATGGCCTATATGAAACGGCATCCAGCCACCCAAAAACAGGGTTGCGGCAATGGCCGATACAATGAACAGGTTAATATACTCGGCCAGGAGGAACATGGCGAATTTCATTCCGGAATATTCTGTATGGAAACCGGCAGTGAGTTCCTGCTCGGCCTCAGCGAGATCGAAGGGCGCGCGGTTAATTTCGGCTGTTGAAGCAATGACAAATATGACAAACGAAATAAAAACAGGGATGTGGCCTTTGAATATCCACCAGCCGTTTTCCTGGCTCATAACAATGTCGGACATACGCAGACTGCCGGTAAGTATAACTATGGAAATCAGCGAAAGCCCAACCGAAAGTTCGTAGCTGACTATCTGCGCACCGCTGCGCATGGCCCCCAGCAACGAGTACTTATTGTAACTGCTCCAGCCGGCCATTAATATACCGATAACGCCGATGGACGAAACAGATGACACATACAGCACGCCTATGCTCAGGTCCCACACCTGGAAATTGCGGGCAAATGCAATAGGCGCCATTACCAGCATGGATGTAACTACCACAATTATCGGCGCGAGATTAAAAAGAAACTTGTCGGAGGCATTTGGCGTAAGTCCTTCTTTGAACAACAACTTAACCGTATCTGCAACGATCTGCATTGAGCCCTTGGGGCCAACACGGTTCGGGCCAAGGCGTATTTGCATAAATGCTGCCACCTTGCGCTCCATATAACCAAGGAAGAAACACAGCGGCACAAGGAACACGAGCAATGCCAGGCCAGCTATAGTCATTTCGATGAACTGTGCGAGCAAAGCGCTCTGAATAGAATTAGCCAGCCAGTTGTGCAACCCGGTGGCCGTCGACGCAAAACTTATTTCGAGAAAGAGATTCAAGTTTTCTGTTTTATATATCACCCCTTCGGGCGTTACCAATTAACAAGTATTTTTTGCTCCAACAATTTCATCCCTTGCGACTTACACTCAAACCATCGTCATTATCAAATCTCATTCCAATGTCACCCCTCAACTTTTCAACCAATCAACCGTTTAACGATCTTCTATCTATCCACGTCTGGTATTACAAGATCAATCGTGGCCATGATCGCAACAAGATCGCCGATCTTCGCCCCCCTGGCCATATGCTCCAATGCTGACAGGTTTGAAAAATTAGGCGACCGGTATTTTATTCGATAGGGTGATGCTGCACCGTCACTCACTATGTACACGCCAAGTTCGCCACGGGCCGTCTCCACACGCTGGTAAAACTCGCCCTTGGGCAACTTCAGTACCATTTTCGTTTTTACCTGAAAATCCCCTTCGGGAATATTATCGATCAGTTGCTCAATGATAGAAACGGATTGTTTCATCTCTGCCATGCGCACCATGTAGCGGGCATAGCAATCACCGCCAGTCTCAAGTATCTCATCAAACTGCACTTTTTCATAGCCATCGTACGGGAACCATTTACGCACATCGCAACTTACACCTGAGCCCCGGGCCGTCGGGCCGCTACAGCCGTACGAGATGGCATCTTCGGGCGATAAATACCCGACACCCTTGGTGCGCTGCTCGAATATCACATTGCCGGAAAGTATCTCGTCATACTCGCTGAACTTTGATTTTATCTGTTTTAAAACGTCCTTGGTACGTTGCTGAAAATTTGGATGGATGTCGTACATAATGCCGCCGGGCACGCTGTAGTTCTGCGTCAGCCGGGCGCCACAAGTCTCTTCCATTATCTCCATTATTGCTTCACGCTCGCGAAAGGCATAAAAGAAAGGCGTAACCGCACCAAGATCGAGACCCGTACAACCCCACCACAACTGGTGCGACGAAAGCCGTGTGAGCTCTGCCATAAGCACCCGCACCACTTGCGCGCGGGGTGGCGCTTCTATGCCCAATCCCTTCTCCACGCACAGCGCACAAGCCTGGTTGTTGATGTGCGCGCTGAGGTAGTCCATGCGGCTTGTAGCGTATATGAAATTGCGGTATGAGAGGCTCTCCGACATCTTTTCGATAGAGCGATGAATATAGCCGAGGTGGGGCTGCACCTTTTTTATGGTTTCGCCATCCAGCCACACCTTCAGATGCAGCACGCCATGTGTAGACGGATGCTGCGGCCCGATGTTTATGACAAACTCCCCTTCTTCGGTAACGATATCTTCTCCCAGCAGGCTCATATCTCTATCATATTTTCATCAACATAATTTTTTCTAAGCGGGTATCCCTCCCAGGCCTCATCAAGCAATATCCTGCGCAGGTCGGGGTGATTCAAAAACTTCACACCGAACAGATCGTAAACTTCGCGCTCATGGAAAATAGCCGTTTTCCAGATGTTGCTCACTGTTTCAATTTCCGGGTTAGCTGTATCGGCGATCTTCGCCTTCACTACGACTACATGCTTATGTTTCCGCGACAGCAGGTGATAGACCATTGTCAGGTGTGTCTTCCAGTCGATACAAGTGAGACAAAAGAGGGAATCGAAATTGTAGTCTGTATTTCTCCGAAGCGACCTGATCAACGGACGAAGGTCTTTTGAATCTATGAGTATGTTCAAAAATTCGCCGGTTTCATCATAGGTAACGGCCGGGAAGATCGCGCTGACAGATTGCTTAATTTCTTCGCTGGTCATTTACCATTCTCTTTTGATTTCCCAAAATAAGTTTCATGCTTAATTTTCTCCTGCAGCGTGATCATGGCATGCAGCAAAGCCTCAGGTCGTGGCGGGCAGCCCGGAATATAGACATCGACCGGGATCACATGATCCACTCCTTTTACCACCGAATAAGTGTTATAAAAAAATGGCCCGCCCGATATGGTACAGGCACCCATCGCGATCACCCATTTCGGATCGGGCATCTGGTCATATAATCGCTTAAGCACAGGAGCCATCTTCATTACTATAGTGCCGGCAACAATTATCAGGTCGGCCTGGCGCGGGGTGGCACGGGCCACTTCAAACCCGAACCGTGACCAATCGTACTTGGCATCGGCCGCCGGCATCATTTCTATTGCACAGCAGCTGGTACCAAACACCAGAGGCCACAGCGAATTGGAGCGCGCCCAGTTGATCATTTCATCCAACTTCGATACCACAATCCCTCCATCAGCCGTCTGATGCAGTTGCGCAGGGAATATCATTTTTTCCGTTTCCGCCATTACTTCTTATATAAAATTCGTTCAATGGTATTAACAAAATCATTGGCCGGGCCACTTTCTTCATTTTCTTCAGGGCTCATAACACGATGCCTTCTTTATTTACGTTTTCGTAGTATGGTGTTATTCTATGGTTCGCCCAGCCTTTTTTCGAATAAATA
>CAYNGS010000019.1:0-14291 GCA_964396625.1 uncultured Flavipsychrobacter sp. | reverse complement strand
AAACGCACTGTACCTGAGTGCAGATAAAAGCCTTGGAGATCACTGGCAGGTGCGCGGCGGGCTAAGAGCTGAGAATACGAACGCCCACGGGCTGCAGACGGTGCATAGCAAGGACTTTGAGCGCAGCTATATTTCGCTCTTCCCAACATTGTACGTCACCTACAAGAAGGATAAAAACAACCAGTTTGAGATAAACTACGGCAGGCGCATAGACCGACCTGACTACCGATCGCTGAATCCGTTTCAGTACTACTCGTTTGAGAACACATACTGGACGGGCAACCCAGATCTGAAACCGGAGTATACCGATAATATAGAATTGAAGCACAGTTATAAGAATGCAGTTATAACAACACTGAGTTTTTCGAATACAAACAATATTATCGAGGATATGCTGCACGTAGATAATGCAACCAAGGCGCTATATACCACACCTGAAAACTTTAAGTGGACGAGGTATATATACTTATCTGTTCTGTTCAATAAAGAGTTGTACAAGTGGTGGACGCTGAATATATCGGGGCATTTGAGGTACGGATATTACAATGGCTTCGATGGGGCTAACTACCTAACGGCAACGGGCCAAGGGTATGCCGTTAATATGAACAGCCAGTTTGACCTGGGTAGGGGGTGGAAGGCCGAAGCGACGGCAAATTATCACAGTAAATGTAAGGGATCTGTGGTTGAAACTGTGGATCCGGCCATATTCATGACGTTTGGAATCTCAAAAAAAATCGGGGAGCGTTTTACAATAAAGGCTGCTACAAATGACCCGTTTGGCATCTACCGGATGAAGATGCACGACGTGCTGTATAACTTCAGGTCGGACGGCTCTTACAGCTATGCGAGCATGCAGTACAACATCGGGTTCACGTGGAATTTCGGAAAGAGTAAATTTAAGGGGCACGAAGCAGATGCACCCGAAGAGACCAGGAGAATGAAGATCGACTAAGCCGTTGTGACAGGCGGCAGCTACTGACCCGGTATTTGGCTATTTTTGCAGGACAACGAAATCATTTGCCTGTGCAAGCGGAGTATATTACAAACCTGCAATTTATAGCTGCAAAAGGCGGGGAACGAGCCAGAGAGAATGACGCGTTTCTTCGCTCACTGAAAAACCGGGATGCTGCGGAACTGGACATGGCCGCTCATAAAATAAACGAAGAGGTGAGCGCGGCAGTAGACTGCACAGCATGTGGCAACTGCTGCAATACCCTAGTGATCAATGTGGCCCCGGATGAAATTGAGCCGCTGGCAAAAACCCTCAACCTGGCCACGGGCGAAGTAAGAGAGCGATACCTGGAGGAGAGCCAACAGGGTAATTTCTTCATTAATACCATTCCGTGCCATTTCCTGGCGGACAAAAAATGTACAATTTATACAGGCAGGTTCACCGAATGCCGTGATTTTCCGCATTTGCACAAAACCGGATTTAAGGCCCGGCTGGCCGGCACGCTTAATTACTATGGCATGTGTCCTATTATTTACAATGTCATAGAGCGTATGAAAGTTGAGACCGGATTTGCCGAGGAATGAATCAACGACGGCCCGCATAGAGGTACATAAAGGCGCAAAGAGCGAGTGTTACGAGCAGGACAATATATGGATACAGCTTTTCGAATGATGCTTTGCGGTTTCGTTCGATTGCATATTCATTGATCTGTTGCACGGTGTCATTATCATCAGCGGCAAGCATCTTTAATCTTTGTATGATCTCGAACAAGTAGGCTGCGTCCAGTTTTTTTGTAGCCTTTATTATTTCGAAAATGATCGCCTTGTTCATTTCTGCGTCGTTATGTTGCTGTAGTATGCCGAGGTGAGCGTCCGTTAGTATGAGTAATATGTAGGCTCTTAATGTGCCGGGGCTTATGCTGTGCGAGTCCATTGCAGCCAGGCTTGCATTTAGCTGTAGGCAGATATTCAGCAGCCAGGCAGGGGTGACGGCCTCTGCATATCGTGTTTTGCCGCCCATGCCCGAGAGCCAGCGTTCATCGTCGTATGCAATTCGCCCGGCGGTGTCTGACAAAGTAGCATAGGCTTCGTTCACTTCCTTGAACTGAGCCTCAGACAGAGCGTTCCCGGGGTTTTTGTCGGGGTGGTATTTGAATGCGAGGGCCCGGTATGCTTTTTTTATTTCCGCGTGGGTGGCGGAAGGTTTTACACCCAAAATTTTATAGTAGTCTTTCATACCCCCGGCCCGAAAAAAAGGCGCGTTGCTGCGCAGCTATGAAGTTAAATTATTTTGTGTCTTTATACTTCCACAAGTAAAAACAGGCGTAAGTGCGATATGGAGTCCATCTGGCAGATATCTTGAGCATTTTTTCGCGCATGGCTTTTTTATCTGTTGCGTCCAGCTTGTAAATTTTGGTCATTGCCTGCTGTATCCCAAGGTCATCTACGGCAAAGACATCCTCGCGGCCGAGGGTGAACATAAGGAGCATCTCGACCGTCCAGCGGCCGACACCTTTTATTGGCGTGAGAAAGGCAACCACTTCTTCGTCGGTCATTTTGTTAATTCTCTTATCATCCGCATTGTGTTCGAGCAGGTATCTGGCGACGTTCTGAACATAGTTGACCTTGGCATTGGACAGGCCGATGGCGCGCAGTTTATCGAAAGGTGTATCGATGATCTGCTGAGGAGTGGGTTCGACGCCACTGTAAAGTTCGAGAAAGCGTTTGAAAATAACTTCGGCCACGCGGGTAGACAATTGCTGGCTCATGATGGAAGCGCACAGGCGCAGGCAGATATTCTTTCTTTTTTTCAACTGGTAAGGCTCCAGCGTCTGTAGCAGTGGCAGTAGTTTTTTATCTTTTGAAAGGTGCTCTATGTGCTGTGTTGGGATTTTCCTGGCCATAACTATAAATGTAGGTAATTTGGGAATTATAAACATTCGCTATAGCGCCATAAAATGAAAAAGCAACAGATAGATGTATATACACGTAAATTTGCAAAAAAGCAATAAATGTTATTCGGCTTTTGAATTTATTAGCTATAATTTTGAAATAAGATGCAAAGGCGGACATTAATAAAAGCAGGTGGCCTGCTGGCCATGGCACAAATCACAGGTATGAGCACATTATCAGCGTTAGCGTCGCTGGGGAAGAGTCTGTCCCCATCTGAAAGAATGCCCGTTATGTTTGTAGGGCATGGAAGTCCAATGAATGCGATAGAGGACAATGCTTATCATAAGAGCTGGCAGGCGATGGGTAAGTCGCTGCCGCGCCCGCAGGCTATACTATCGGTATCGGCACACTGGATAACTAATGGTACAAAGGTGACGGCCATGAGCCATCCGAAGACGATACATGATTTTGGAGGGTTTCCTAAGAAACTATTTGACCAGGAGTACCCTGCGCCGGGATCACCGGAACTTGCGCGGCTTACGAAGGAGCTGGTTACCTACAGTCATATACAGACAGATGAAAGCTGGGGGCTGGACCACGGCACATGGAGTGTGCTGCTGCCTATGTACCCGGCTGCTGATATACCTGTTTTTCAGTTAAGCCTTGACTATGACCAACCGCCTGCCTACCACTACGAGATAGGAAAGGAACTTGGAAAGCTGCGTGATAAAGGTGTGCTGATCATAGGCAGCGGTAACCTGGTGCACAATCTCAGGGATATTGACTGGAGCGGCGGAAACAAGGTGTATGACTGGGCACGGGAGTTTGATACAAGGTTTACAGAGTGGATGGACAAGGGCGATCATGCATCTATACTTAATTATCAGAAAATACTTGGCAACACTGCGACGATGGCGCACCCCACCTATGACCATTTGCTGCCCTTATTCTACATACTCGGTTTGCAGCAGAAGAATGAAAAGATAACCTACTTCAACGACCGGTTTGACATGGCGTCCATATCTATGAGGTCTATGCTGATACAGGCTTAAAATACCTGTCGCGTATGAAGTAAGCAATAAGACCGGAGGCGATTATTACCAATGCCCCGACAATAAATTTCGTGTCGCTGCTGAAAAATATAAACATCCAGATGACTATGCTGAGTATGGCAGGGATAGGGAAGAGCGGCATTTTATATGGCCGTTCATCAGCCGGTTTTCGCAGATGCCATAATATTACGCCAACGGCCTGGGATATGAACTGAATAAGAATACGCATCATGAGGATGGCGGTGATCACGTCGCGCAATTTGAACAGCAGACTGAACAGGAAACCAAGTCCGCCAATGGCGAGCAGGGAGACGTGGGGGAATTTATGTTTAGGATGCACTCTGGCGAAGATGGCGAAGAAGTCCCCGTTTTGTGCGGCAGCATAGGGTATGCGTGAATAGCCGAGGATGGCAGAGAACAGGGATGCCAGTGCGATGATCAGTATGAGAAAGGTGGCGACCTGGCCAATGAGCCGGCTGTTGTAAATATGCTCGAAATAGATGCTGGCGACAAAATCTGACTTTGCGACTGCCTGCCATGGCAGCACGCCTACTACGACCGTTTGCATACCGAGATAAAGAATAGCAATGCCGGTAATAGACAATAAAATGCTGCGGGGGATATTTTTTGCAGGATCCTTTATCTCTGCGCCGAGGTGGCATACATTGTAGTAGCCGAGATAGGAATAAACGGCGTTGAGCGACGACTTGCCGAGGGCGGCAAAAAGCAGCAGGCTGCTGTCGAAGCCTTCGAAATGGAGGTTGAAGGCCTGTGCGGGCGAGAAATGGCCTATGCCGGAAAAGATAAGCCATAGTATTGTGCCGCCGGTTATGACCCATAGCACAACCGAAATTTTTCCGATGCTTTTAATGTTACGATAGAGGAGGGCCACTAATAAAATGACCAGGGTGCCGCTCACTATTTTTCTTTGCACATCGGTGATGGGCACGAGATAGGAGAAATATTTGGAGAAGCCAATGGCTCCGCTGGCGATAACGAGTGGCGCCTGAATGGTGGTTTGCCATATAAAGAGGAAGGCCATGAGCCTGCCCAGTTTCTGACGTCCGAAGAGGTTTTGAAGAAATACGTAGCTGCCACCGGCCTCGGGCCATCTGGCGCCGAGCTCAGCCCATACCATACCATCCATGTAAGCCAGCAGTGCGCCCAGCAGCCATGCAAAAATACTGGCCGGCCCATGCATGAGCCCCACGATGATGGGTAGCGTGACGAAAGGGCCGATGCCTACCATGTCTATCATGTTGATGGCAGTGGCCTGGGAAAGTGACAATCCCCGTTCTAATTTCGGACTGTTAGCTGCGGACAAGCAAATGAATTATTACACAAAATAGAAAAATTGACGGGATCATTTTCATCGCCAGGCTAAGACGGGAGTGGAGGGGATCAATTCTGGAGTAGCAATTCCCAATAAGCGACATCTACCCACTTACCGAATTTCTTACCGACCTCGGCAAAATGGGCTATTTTCCGGAAGCCCAGCCCTTCGTGCAGCCTTATGCTGGCATTGTTTGGCATTGCAACCCCACCTATAAGCGCGTGCATTTTCAATTGCTGCATCTCAGCAATAAGAGCTGAATATAATTGTCGGCCAAGCCCCCTTCCGGTATGCGATGGGTCGAGGTATACTGATATTTCGACCGCATGACGGTAGGCAGCCCTTGTTTTCCAAGGGCCGGCATATGCATAGCCGATTACTTTGCCGGCCTCTTCGCACACCAGCCAGCAATGCCCGCTTTGGATATCGACGATTCGCCGCTGCATTTCTGTGACTGTGACAGGAGCCTCCTCGAATGTGACAACTGTATTGAGCACATAATGATTGTAGATGGTGCAGATATCATGACTGTCTTCGGGCGTTGCGGAGCGAACCATAAACCTAAGATAAAGAATAAGTTTTGAAAATTCGTTTATCTATCGTAATATTGCAATGAAACGATAAAGTGACATGGGTATCAGTAAAACGGAATTATTCACAAAAAAGCAGAACGAACTGGCCAATGTGGCGAGGGTGCTGGGACATCCGGCGCGCATAGCCATACTGCAGCACCTTGTGAAGATCAACGCATGCATTTGCAATGATCTTGTGGAAGAGCTGGGACTGGCGCAGCCCACGATCTCTCAGCATCTGAAGGAGCTGAAGCAGGTGGGATTGATACAGGGATCGATAGAGGGCACGAGTGTCTGTTACTGTATTGATTCGAAGGTATGGGAAAGATATAAGCGGCTTATGAGCGAGTTTTTTGTGGATATCAAAATAATTGACAAAAAGAATTGCAGCAGTGAATGCTGCTGATGCTTTCTGAATAAGTTATTCATCATCAAAAATCAATTTTATGAAAACAGACCAGGAATTGAAGGATATTGTGAAGCAAAAATATAGCGAGATAGCCTTGCAGGACAAGGAGACCAATATGAGCTCATGCTGTGGATCGGGTTGCTGCAGTACCGAAGTGTATAACATTATGAGCGATGATTATACCAAACTTGAGGGATATAATGCAGATGCCGACCTGGGGCTGGGATGCGGATTGCCAACGGAATTTGCGCAGATAAAAACGGGCAATACTGTTATTGATCTTGGCAGCGGTGCGGGCAATGATTGTTTTGTAGCGCGTGCTATAACCGGTGAGTCCGGAAAAGTGATTGGTGTCGACTTTACCGAAGCGATGATCGAAAAGGCAAGAAACAACGCTGAAAAGCTTGGGTTTAATAATGTGGAGTTCAGGTATGGTGATATTGAGAAGATGCCGATAACGGCAAATATTGCCGATGTGGTGGTAAGTAACTGTGTGCTGAACCTTGTGCCGAATAAGAGTGGTGTTTTCAAAGAAATATACCGGGTGCTGAAGCCGGGAGGGCATTTTAGCATTTCGGATGTGGTACTTGTGGGGCAGCTACCAGAAGATATGCTGCATGCTGCAGAAATGTATGCGGGCTGCATATCGGGCGCGGTGCAGAAAGCGGAGTACCTGGACCTGGTAGTGCGTGCGGGTTTCAAGGATATCAGTGTACAGAAAGAAAAAGCGATCGCAGTGCCCGACGATATTCTAAGTGAATATCTATCGGCAGAAGGGATGCGTTCATTTAAAGAAAGTAATACGGGAATATACAGCATTACGGTGTTTGCCAAAAAGCCAGAGGCTTGCTGCGAACCCGGCTGTTGCAATTAGCGCCGATGAAAAAATTTTTAGCTGAGTTTTTGGGTACTTATGCTTTAGTGTTCGCGGGAACGGGTGCTATCATTATTGATCAGCAGTCGCATGGGGCTATTACGCATGTTGGTGTGGCTATGACCTTCGGGTTGGTGGTGATGAGTATGATCTATGCCTTCGGGAATATATCAGGTGCACATCTAAACCCGGCGGTGAGTATCGCCTTTACCCTGGCAGGAAGATTTCCGGCGAAGCAACTCGGTCCATATATTCTGAGCCAGGCGGCCGGGGGGATAGCTGCAAGCAGTACTTTGAAACTCATGTTCCCGGAGAACAACCTGCTGGGTGCCACGATGCCGGCAGGCACGGATATGCAGTCCTTTGTGATGGAACTGATACTCACATTCTTTTTAATGCTGGTGATCATAAATGTAGCATCGGGCAGCAAGGAGCAAGGCATGTTTGCAGGCCTGGCCATTGGTTCCGTAGTAGGGCTGGAGGCAATGTTTGCCGGACCAGTATGTGGCGCCTCCATGAATCCGGTTCGATCGCTGAGCCCTGCATTGGTGAGCGGAAATACTGCGCACTTGTGGATATATCTTGTTGCGCCAATAGCAGGGGCTGCTGCGGCAATCCCCATCTTTAAATTATTAAAGCAGGAAAAATAATGAAGCAAATTCTTTTTGTGTGTATTGAGAACAGTAACCGCAGCCAGATGGCGCAGGCATTTGCTAACATGTATGGCGCTGGCAAGGTGGTAGCCTACAGCGCAGGCTCCAGGCCATCGGGAGTGGTAAATCCGAAGGCAATCGAATTTATGAAGGAGGTAGGATATGATCTTTCCACACATCAGTCTAAATCGCTTGATGAGGTTCCGGATGTCTTGTTTGACTATGTGGTAACCATGGGCTGCGGCGATGCCTGCCCGCTGGTGCGTGCAAACAAAAGAATAGACTGGAACATACCCGACCCAAGAGAACTAAGCGGAGATGCATTCAGGGATGTGCGCGATATGATAGGCAGCAAAGTATACGATCTGATAAATGAGGACATCGTATAGGTCAGTACTGATCCTGGCCTTTCTTGCTCATATCGACGGTTTTCCACGCGGAGCCTACCTCGTACAGGAGGAGATACTCATCTGCCGGGTGTTTGAGCGTTAACTCATACCAATGCCCCTGATCGACGAGGTTTAGCTTGTAGTCTGTTGTTTCATAGCTCTTAGCGCCATGTCCTTCGTACCACCACCAGGTACCCCACTGGTTCAGCGTGACGTGAATTACACTATCATTGATCACCATGACGTGTGCGCCATTATCCATTGTATTCATGTTGTAGGATGCAGCGTCGTATATTTTGTTGGGAACGCTTTTATCAACAAATATCTCGCGCATTGATTTGTATTCCCCATCCGGCTGCGCTCCTATCATGGGCACACCATTCATGTTTTCGGGAATATTCAGAAGGATAACTGTTTTATTGCCCGGAGCGGGCAGATCTTGCAGCAGCCGGTTGTTGATGTATGCGGACTGTTTCCAGTACAGATTTAGCCTGACTGTAAAATAGAGATTGACTACGCTGTACAGACATAAAAGTGCTATGCCGATGCATCTGCTCACCATCTGGCCTATAAACAAGGCGAGAAAGGCATAAACAAATCCATCGGCAAAATAGGTATACCGGTCATAAAACACGAGCAGTGCAGAACCGGGAAACGACAATGGCACAACAAAAGCAATGGTAAGCGCAGCCCACAGGCCAAAAAGGGACAGTGCTTTGGAACCAAAGGTCAATTTCTTCAGATGCGTCACTGAGTACAGAAAAATGCTGGCCGCCAGGCTGTAAAAAACAAGCAGAAAAATTCCAGACTCGCAGAAAGCATAAATCTTCTCTTTGGCGGGTACAGGAAAAAACCGGCCGAGACAAACTATATGAAAGATGTACTTGGGCGGCTTGGAAAGGTAATCAATGACAGAGCTGGTTAAGGCTATTTTATGCGGCTTCAAATATTTGAAAGTAGTATAAAGCGCTACGAAGTAAATGCACAGCATCAGCACCTGGGGTATTACAAACCAGAGGATCGTTTTTTTCAGCAGCGGTCTGCTGAAACCTAACGCGAACCGGTAGTAAAGCGCAATTGAAAGAACGAAGAAAGGGATAAGGTAGAAAATCTCGAGTGTGAACGCGCACAGGAAAAAAATGATCGCAGCGAACCAGATATATTTAGGACCGGCGGTATGCTGGTATCTGATCACCCACAGCATGATCAGTAAAATAAAGAAGAAGCTTTGCAGGTAGTGATAATATGCCTTGCAGATCACGACTTCGGAAATGTGTGGGTTTATTGTGAACAGGAATGCGGCAACGAGGGCCAGGACCGACCCGTTCTTCACACCGGTATCAGAGAACACCGTTTTGCACAGAAGAAAAAGCAGGTAAGCGTTCAGCGATTGCACAGTAATGTATAGCAGGCTCCATAGCCAGAGATTGAGCCCCCATATTTTGTAAAACACATAGTAATGGAGGGTGAAGAGCTGATAGAAACTCTGGTCTTCGGAATGCGTTCGGTTGATAAAGTCCCAGAAGCCGTCGTGCTGAAGACCAGAAAGAAAACCGACAGCATCGATCACCCATCCTGCTTTGGCAGCCGGGATGTACAAAATAAAAGTGAGCAGCCAGAGCATGGAAAATATCCATGCATTCTTGTTGAGCAGTTGCCTGGATGCGACGAGTGAGTCAGTCATTGCCGGTATCTTGACCGGTATGCGCACCGGTGTAAAACAAATGTATTAATATTGGTTAACATTTTTCTTCGACCAATCAACTACTTTCCATTCATCGCCAGCCTCGAACAGCAGCAGGTACTGATCGGCGGGATGTTTGAGGATCAACTCGTACATATGGCCGGGGTCGAGCATATTAACCTTGTAGTCGCTGTTCTCATAGTTCATGGCGCCAAAGCCATAGTACAGCCACCAGGATCCCCACTGGCTCAGTGTGACCCTGATGGTAGAATCGTTTATCACATTGACGCCGGCGCCGTCTCCGGGGCCATGAAGGTAATAGGCTTCTACGTCGTAAACGGGGTTGGTGATCTTATGCGGCATGATCGCATTGTACATCATCTGAAATTCACCATCATCGCGTGAGCCCACCATTTGTATGCCTTCCAGGCACTCTGGCAGGTCGAGCAGCAACACTTTTTTGGTGGGGTCGTTTGGGAAGGTGTACACTAAATTATTGACGATGTGCGCGGATTGCTGCCAGTATGTGATCACTTTGTGGGCAAAACGCAAGTTAGCAAGAGCATAAGCAGTTGTAATGGCGATGAAAGCATATTTGCCGGTGAAGTTGCTCACGAACAAGGCAAGAAGCATATAAAAGATACCATCGAGCACGTATGTGTACCGATCGTAAATGACCAGCCCGGTCTGAGGGAACCACAAAGGCAAAATGAGTGCGAGCGCGAACACTACCCATGTGAATAGCAGCGCAATCGATTTTCCTTTTTTATCCATTTGCCGAATCCGGACGGCCACATACAGGACGACCGCTGCAGAGAGGCAATAAAAAGCGGCTAGCCCTATTGCCGACTCGCAAAAGCGATACACCTGCTGCCGGATCCCGGTAGGGAAATAGCGACCGAAGAAGACAATGTGAAAAATATATTTTAACGGTTTCGAAAAATTGCTCACACCAAATTCAAGGGATTTGTTTTCCAAATGAGCCACACCACCATGGTACATTAATTGCAAAACGATGAAGTAGGAGCTAACGATCAATAGCTGCGGCAGCGAAAAGTATTTGACCAGTTTTGAGAACCGTGTTTTGTCTATACTATGGGTGGTGCGATAAAATACGCCGAGAGTAACAACGAAGAGCGGCGTGAGGTAAAACACTTCAAGCGAATAGGAGGAAAGGAAAAACAGAACGCCGCCCCACCATGCAAATTTTTGCCGGCCGGTGTGAATGAAATGCTGGGCGCAAACAAGCACCAACAGAATGAGCAGGAAGCCCAGCAGGAAGTGAAACGCCGGCTCCCAAACAACCACTTCGGAAATGTGGGGGCAAACACAAAACAGCAGTGCACCCGCGATGGCAACCAATGACGGGTTTTTTACACCGGAGTCGAAGAAAAGCCGACGGCAAAAAATAAACAAAAGGAATGCGTTGGTGACCTGCAGGGTAACATAAAGCAAATGCCATAGCCATGCGTTGGCACCGAACATCTTATAGAAAAGAAGTGTAATGATCTGAGTGAACTGGTACAGGCTGCGAATACCGGACTCTGAACGGTTGATATAATCGACAAAGTTTACCGAGTTGAGAAAACGGACCCAGCCGGGGAAGTCGCCAACCCTGCCTGCCTGTGCAGCCGGGAAATATAATATAAAGACGACCAGCCATAAAGCACAAAAGATGAATGAATTTGAATATACAAATCCACTAAGTGTTTTTTTTGAACCTGCGTTATTTAGGGTTTTGCTGCTCAATGCCTGTAAATGCTGACCGGAGTAAACTTTAGCGCCAGCATATTGTTCAAATATAGTTCAAAAATGAAAAAGCCGTTCGTAATGAACGGCTTTCCTGTACTTATTATTTCATACTCTGTGCTAAAGAGTGACAAGGCAAAGGGGCTTATCTCATAAACAACAGTTCACGGTATTTTGGCAACGGCCACAGCTTATCGTCAACGATCAGTTCCAGCTTGTCGGCGTGGTATCGTATTTTGTCGAAATAGGTTTTCACCTCGTGACAATATTTAAGCGCGCGTTTGTGCATATCTGTGATATTGTTTGCATTCTTTCTTGCCTCGAGCATGGTCTCCACATTATCATTGATCTGCTGTATATGCTCACTCATGATCTCAATAAGGTTAAGCTGCGCTTTATAAGCTTTTTTATCGAGTCCTATTTCTTTCAGCCCGCTGACATTCTGGATGAGCACATTCTGATAATTAATAGCTGCGGGCAGAACGTGATTGGTGCAGAGATAGCCGATAAGGCGGGCCTCGATCTGAACTTTCTTCACATATTCTTCAAGCATTATCTCGTGGCGTGCTTCCAGTTCGCGTTTGCTGAAAATGCCGTTGTCGAAGAACAGCTCCTTGGCTTTGTTCGTAACATAGGCATCGAGCGCCTCGGGCGTGGTCTTGAAGTTATTAAGGCCGCGGCGTTTCGCTTCCTGGGCCCATTCTTCGCTGTAGTTGTCACCTTCAAAACGTATTCTCTTTGACCTGGTTATATAGTCGCGAAGTACCTGCAGAATGGCTATTTCTTTCTTCTCGCCTTTCTCCACCAGCGCATCCACATCCTTTTTAAACTGTTTCAGGGTTTCGGTCATGATGGTGTTGAGCACCAGCATGGGCGACGCACAGTTTGCAGAAGAACCGACCGCACGGAATTCGAATTTGTTGCCGGTGAATGCAAACGGACTTGTACGGTTACGGTCAGTATTGTCCATGAGCAGTTCGGGAATCTGCTTATGAATATCCAGTTTAAGTATCACCTCATCCTGCTCACTGAATTTCTCTTTCACCCTTGATTCCACTTCATCCAGCACATCTGAGAGGAACTTGCCAATATAAACCGAGATAATGGCCGGCGGCGCTTCGTTGGCGCCAAGGCGGTGATCGTTATTGGCCGAGGCAATGGCTCCGCGCAACAGATCGTCATAATCATGCACCGCCTTGATGGTGTTCACAAAGAAAGTAAGGAACATGAGGTTGGTGCGCGGTGTCTTGCCGGGCGACAGCAGGTTTACGCCTGTATCGGTTGCCATGCTCCAGTTGTTGTGCTTGCCGGAACCATTTACCCCCGCGAAAGGTTTTTCGTGAAGGAGCGCTTTCAGCTTGTGGCGTTTGGCGACCTTATTCATTACATCCATTAGCAGGGTATTGTGATCGACAGCAATGTTGCACTCCTCAAATATCGGTGCGCACTCGAACTGTGCCGGGGCCACCTCGTTATGGCGTGTGCGCAGCGGAATGCCGAGCTTGTATGACTCCTGCTCAAAATCCTGCATGAATGCATATACGCGTTCGGGGATAGAGCCGAAGTAATGATCTTCGAGCTGCTGTCCCTTGGCGGGGCCGTGACCGATAAGTGTGCGGCCACACATCATGAGGTCGGGCCGAGCATTTGCCAGGCCCTCGTCAATTACGAAGTACTCTTGTTCCCAGCCGAGGGTAGCGGTAACTTTTGTAAC
Organism: uncultured Flavipsychrobacter sp.; assembly: GCA_964396625.1. Taxonomy (GTDB): domain Bacteria; phylum Bacteroidota; class Bacteroidia; order Chitinophagales; family Chitinophagaceae; genus Nemorincola. The sequence goes on along the minus strand of CAYNGS010000019.1, from coordinate 1,018 downwards.
ATTCTTATCAAAGAAGTGACAAACGTCTACGGCGGCCTTGTCGAGCGCGGCTATTGATTTCAGCAGAGGTGCTTTGTAGTCGAGTTACTCGCCATTGTATGCTATGAATATTGTAGGTATGCAAAGAGTTTTTCCCGAACCGGATTCCATGATAAAGGCCGGGGAAGATGGGTCCCATGCGGTGTAGCCGCGGGCTTCGAAAGTGGCGCGGATGCCGCCGTTCGGGAAGCTTGATGCGTCGGGCTCCTGCTGAATAAGGGCATCGCCGTCGAAAAGCTCAATGGCGGTACCATCGCTTTTTATTGTGAAAAATGAGTCGTGTTTTTCTGCAGTGGTGCCAGTAAGCGGCTGAAACCAGTGCGTGAAGTGGGTTACACCACGCTCTTCGGCCCATGCCTTCATGCCGGCAGCAACCTGGTCGGCCATGCGGCGATCTACCCTGGAACCTGACTTAGCGGAATTCATGAGACTCTTGTAAGCTTCGTCACTCAGGTATTCGCGGATAGTGCGGCCGCTGAAGACGTTGCTGCCGAAAATGGCGGTGATCCTTTTTTCACCGTAACCGGATATCTTTTTTTCTTCTCCGGCTGAGACTGCCTGTATGGCCTGAAAACGTAGAGATGACATAATATTAAATTTTATGCAAATCTACTGTTTTAATGTAAATTATCAAGTATTTTTCAAAAAAAAGATAAAAATGATAACATTACGATAAAAAATAAACTGATTACCATATGGCCCAATCCTGAGCTCTATGCACGTAAGAACAAGCAAAATCAGTACTTATAATGCTGTTTATGTATATCATCTGGGGCATTTTTGATAGTTTAAAATAAATCGTAATTTCTTTATTTTCTGACTTTTCGGCAAAAAATTCGATTGGCAGATGCTCGATGAAATCGACCCCTCTTCTCCCGTTCCATTTATAAGCTGCCTCCTTCGCACACCAGGCGAGCGTGAGTAATTTGGTGTCGTTATGAAACATTTGCTGCTCGTCTGCAGATAGAAATTTGTGCTG
>CAYNGS010000018.1:0-14360 GCA_964396625.1 uncultured Flavipsychrobacter sp. | reverse complement strand
AACCAACCAGCGGATTACCAGGTATTGCTGAAGCCGAAGAAATAGGAATATCCCAACTCATACCCGCCCAGTTCTTCAGCAGTTGCAAGCCATATTCCGTGCCCACAGACTCGGGATGAAATTGAACACCAATGCATGCATAACGCTTGTGCGCCAGGGCCATAACGGTACCGTCATCTGTATTGGCAATCGTCTCCAAATCTGTTTTGTCAAATTCTTTCACTGCCAATGAGTGGTATCTCATTGCCTGAAACGGCGAGGGGATACCATTAAACAATGGGTGACCGGTGTGTGAAATGGCGCTGGTTTTACCATGCATAGGATAGGCGGTATGCACCAGCTTTGCACCGAAATACATACCCAGCGCCTGGTGGCCGAGGCAGACGCCAAGGATGGGGATTTGTGCATGAAAATGGTCTATAGCCTCCATGGTGATCCCCGCCTGCAAGGGCGTTTCGGGACCAGGGGATATAATAAGGCGCGAAGGATGGAGGTTTTTAAGTTGCTGCAGGGTGAGGCCATCATTGCGATAGACAACGCAGTCGTTTCCCGTTTGCAGCAGGTGGTGGTGCAGTATATACGTAAAGGAATCGTAGTTGTCAATGAGCACCCACATTGCCTGCCTTTTGATTTATGCGATCGAAAAAATGTTCAAGGTTTGCGAATGTATCTTTTACAAACGGCAGCAACTTACCTGCCTGCTCAAAGAACCACGGCGCGAGGGAGGACAGCCAGGAGTAGGTTTTAGAAGCTGCAATAGCCTCGGGAGTAATAATGTTCATGTGCTTACCAATCCAAAGGAACGAGCTCCATAAGATCGCACCGAGGAACGCGTACAGCAGTCCCCCAACAAGCTTATTTACAAAACCAAGCATCATGCCTTCAACTGCTTTCTGGATGAGACGGGCGATGAGGCGGACGATTATCACAACAACGAGAAACAGCGCAATGTAACTGATAACCTGCACCCAACCGGAAGTGACATACCCTTTTTCCAGGAGCCATGAGGACAAGGCCGAAGACAGTTTTAAGGCACACAAAATGCCGAGGAGTATGGCAAGCACTGAAAACGCAGCTATGATGAAGCCTCTCATAAAGCCGCGTATAAAAAAAAGAGCAATGAAGATTATGCCGATAACATCGAGCGCCATGATGCAGTCAAAAGTTAAAAGTCAGAAGAAAAAATCATGATCGCGTCTTTTGGCAAATTATTTAGCCGGACAGCGTCTATTGCGCAAGCAACTGCTTAACAAGCTCCGATATGGCCTTGCCGTCGGCTTTGCCGGCAAGCTGCTTGCTGGCAGCACCCATGACCTTGCCCATATCAGCCGGTGATTTGGCGCCTACCTGTTCGATGATGGCTTTTACTTCTGCCTTCAGTTCGTCGGCAGACATTTGCTTTGGCAAGAACTTCTCGATGATGGCCAGTTCTTCCCGCTCTTTCGATGCAAGGTCTTCGCGGTTTTGCTTTTCAAAAATATCCAGCGAGTCGCGGCGCTGCTTGGCCAGCTTTTGCAGCATTTTTGTTTCGGTAGCTTCCGATATATCGCCGCCGGCGCCTTCTGAGGTTTTTTCTATTATTATTGCGGCCTTAATGGCGCGAAGTGTACGAAGTGCGGCTTCATCTTTAGCCCGCATTGCGTTCTTCAGTTCTTCCATTACTTTCAGTTCGAGAGACATTTTGCAAAAATTTGATGTTTGTAATTTGAAATCGGATCGCCTTTTGGGAGGATCAGCATACTAAGATACAAATCCGGGGTGCAAATTCCCAAGCACTTACCTGCCTTCTGTTTCGATCGCCTGCGTAGCTTTTTTGTGAAAGCCCTTAGCAAATTCCTTTAACTCGGCTGCAAGAGCCTCGTTTTTTGTGGCGCGCACATAGGTATCGGCCATACCAATGAAAGTCTGGAAGAAGAAGTCGTTCATTTCGTCGACCATCATTTTACCGGTCCAAAGGTCTATGCGGAGGGCAGATTTTTCCTGACCGTCCCAAAGACCCAGCAATATGGCTTTGGCAGTCTGCTGGTCTACAACTCCGCCATCGGGGGCTGTCCATCTTATAGCTTCCGGCATTTTGTCCGCAGCAAGGTCAATTTGTATATTGATATGTGAAGTCATCTGAAAAAATTAAAAATCAAAGTTCAAAAATACGGTTAATTGGGTAAAAGGATAAAGTGCTCCGCCGGCAAAAAATAGAAATGCCAGGTGCCGTACCATGCAATTATTCCCTGTCAGTTGACCGGGAAACTGCCCACTTATTCAGTTGTTTAACGCAAGCGGCCATATCTTTGGGCAGCGGTGCCTCGGCAATTATCTCCTTTCCATCTTCCTTCACAAACTCGAGCCTGTAGGCATGGAGCGCCAGCCGGCTGAGCAAAGGCTTTTCTACTTCATCCTTGCCAGACATATGGTACTTACGCTTTATGTGGGAGAGCAAAAAAGGCTGACCATCGCCATACAATTCGTCGCAAACAATGGGGTGTCCTATCGATTGCATGTGTACACGTATCTGGTGGGTGCGCCCGGTATGTATCTGGAACTGCAGCAGTGAATACAGGGGCCATTGTTCCACCACCTTATAGTCAGTGACAGCGATCTTTCCTTTTTTTGACACCACCATTTTGCCGTGCACAGCGGGATGCTCGGCAATGGGGCTTTCTATGCGGCCCTCGGCGGGTATAACGATGCCTACGACGAGCCCGGCATAAAATTTATTTATATCGCGCTCCTGGAACATGATGGAGAGGTACCTGTGTGCCTGCTCGTTTTTCGCAAAGCAAATGACCCCACTGGTATCGCGGTCGAGGCGGTGTACCACCCATATCTTCTGCCCGGCTTTGGTCTCAAGTATCTTGTTAAGGCTTGGCAGCTCGTGGTTAAAACGGTCCGGAACTACTAAAAGACCGGAGGGTTTGTTTACAATAATAAGATCGTCATCTTCATACAACTTCTCTATATTCATCAGCGGGCAAAAATTATCTGTTGGTTGTCGTTATTTTGTCAGTTCTGTTTTATAGTGCTCCAGGCAGTAGTCTTCATTCTCACGCATTATCTTCCTATCCTTTTCCTTCTTGTCTTTAAAATGACACAGGTGCAGCACACCGTGAAATATCACGCGGTGCAGTTCATCGAGGTAGGTGGTTTTGTATAGCTTCGCATTTTCCTTTACACGGGGGATGCTGATATATATTTCACCTTCGAGCGATTTTTTAGATTCGCTAAGGTCAAAGGTAATAATGTCTGTAAAGGTATCATGATCAAGGTATCGTTTGTTCATCTCAAGCAGGTAATCATCATCGCAAAAAATAAAACTAAGCTCTGCAGTCTCTACTTTCTTCATGTATTTAGTGATGAGGCCATCGATAAATGCAGAGAGTATCCGTTTATTTTTTAGTCCGGACGTAACGTCGTGGTCATGAAATAGTGCGGGCATAATAGAGGTTTTGTGCAAAGTTCGGATTAAAATCCATGAATTTGAAAAAAACGGATGGGATTTGAATGGAATTCATGTTTGATTTCGAATTAAACAGATATGATTTCCATCATTCCTTCATTGCCCCTAATTTCTTATTTTGCATCAATACTCTTTTGTCCCATGGCAGTGGGAGATAGTTAACTTTTGAAATTGAAATAATATGGCTCGTCAGGTTACGATTTTAGGGGCTGGACTGGTAGGTTCTTTGCTGGCAATCATACTCCGGAAACGGGGCTATGAAGTATCACTGTATGAGCGCCGCCCGGATATGCGGAACGCATTGATATCGGCTGGCAAATCGATAAATCTTGCCACAAGTGCACGGGGTTGGAAGGCGCTGGAACTGGCAGGCCTGAAGACGGAGATGGAGGTGCTGGCGATACCCATGTACGGCCGCTACCTGCATCAAGCCGATGGGAACACCGCTTTCCAGCCATACAGCAAGAATAATGAAGCCATTTACTCTGTAAGCCGCGGCGAACTGAATAAAAAATTGATGACCCTGGCTGAAAAACATGGCGTCAAGTTGTTTTTTGAACACCGCTGCACACACGTAGATGTGGCAAACAACACCGTGCATTTCGAGTTGAAAGACAGAACACATAAAATTGTTCAGGCCGACCTGTTATTTGGCGCGGATGGTGCTTTTTCTGCGTTGCGCGACAGCTACACAAGACTGCCGAGGGTGAACTGCGACCAGATGTATCTTGAATATGGCTACAAGGAACTGTGCATACTACCGGGCAAGAATGGTGAATGGCTGATGGAGAAAAATGCCCTCCATATCTGGCCACGGGGTAACTATATGCTTATAGCGCTACCCAACACCGACGGCACATTTACATGCACGTTGTTCATGCCCTTCGAAGGTGAAGTGTCTTTTGAGAAATTAAAAACAAAAGAAGAAGTAACAACCTTTTTTGATAAACAGTTTGCTGATGCCAAGGCCCTGATGCCCGGCCTGCTGGGCGATTTCTTCACCAATCCAACGTCGGCGCTCATTACCACACACATCAGCATGTGGCATAATGGCGGTATGAGTGCGCTGATAGGAGATGCGGCCCATGCAATAGTGCCATTTTACGGGCAGGGTATGAATGCAGGGTTTGAAGACTGTACGGTTTTGAGCGGATTGATGGACAAGTACGGTGAAAACTGGGAAACCATACTGGACGCCTATGCTGCAAAAAGGAAGCCGAATGGAGATGCTGTAGCACAGCTTGCGCTGATGAATTTCATTGAGATGCGCGACAAAGTTGCCGACCCAAGATTCTTGGAGCGCAAGAAAATAGAAAAAGAACTGGGCAAGCGCTACCCTGATCAATTTGTATCGGTATATGAAATGGTGTCGTTCAGCCACACCCCTTACAATACTGCCATCCAATGCATACAGGCGCAGGACAAGTTGCTGCAACACATTATGGACGACGGGGATTTCTTCACAAATATTGAACAAGACAGTTTTGCCGATTCGCTCAGCATGTGGGTCAGGGACTATTACAATACGGTGCAACAATTAGATTTCGGAAATGAAGCCTGAGAAACGATGGACGTTACGACCGGCAGATGAAGAGATCGTAAACAGGCTACAGGAAACACTGCAGGTGAACCCTGCGATTTGCCGGCTGCTGGCAGTGCGCGGGGTACGTGATTACGAAAGCGCCCGGTTGTTTTTTCGTCCTGAATTGTCTCATTTGCACGATCCTTTCCTGATGAAGGGAATGCGCGCGGCGGTGGACAGGATCAGCGAAGCGATAGAGTGGCACGAGCGCATAATGGTATACGGCGACTACGATGTGGATGGCACCACTGCGGTAGCGGTCGTGTATTCCTTCCTGAAAAAAAACTACAAAGGAGACCTCGCATTTTATATTCCGCACCGATACCGCGAAGGCTATGGACTGTCGAAGGCGGGGATAGATTATGCACACGCGAACGGCTATCACCTTGTGATAACACTTGATTGCGGCATTAAGTCTGTAGAAATGATCACTTATGCTCAGTCGCTGGGCATACAGGTGATCGTATGCGACCACCACCTGCCGGACGCGAACCTGCCACCGGCATTTGCAATACTGAACCCTAAACAGAAAGATTGTAAATACCCATACAAAGAACTGAGCGGGTGTGGTATTGGGTTTAAGCTGGTGAGTGCGCTGGCACAGCACTGGAAACAGGACCCTGAACAGGTGTATGAGTTCCTGGACCTGGTAGCCACCAGCATAGCTGCAGATATTGTGCCTATAGATGGGGAAAACAGGATACTGGCCTTTTATGGAATCAAGCGGATCAATGAATCGCCATGCCTCGCCATTTCTACATTGAAAGACCTGGGGGGCGTAACAAAACCACTTACCGTGTCGGACCTGGTATTTGTGATAGGGCCGCGGGTGAACGCAGCCGGGAGAATGGACGATGCACGCAAGGCGGTAGAGTTCTTTATAGAAACCGACCCTGAAAAAATAAAGACACTGGCTGCGGCGCTGCACTCGGACAATGATGACCGAAAAGAAGTAGACAAGAGCACGACCGAAGAAGCCCTCGCCATCATAGAAGGTGATATTGAAATACAGCAGCGGAAAAGTACCGTTCTGTACAGGTCGCACTGGCACAAGGGCGTGGTTGGTATTGTAGCTTCGCGACTGATAGACCATTATTACCGCCCGACCATACTCCTTACATCGGCGAACGGAAAGGCAACTGGCAGCGCACGGTCGGTATCCGGGTTCAATATTTACGAGGCTATACATGAATGCCGCGACCTGCTGGAAAATTACGGGGGTCACTTTTTTGCTGCGGGTATGACGATGAGCCAGGATAAAGTTGATGACTTTATAGCAAAGTTTGAAAAAATAGTTGCCGGTACCATTACGGCCGAACAGCAAATACCTGAGATAGAAATAGATGCGGAAATACCCTTAACCTACGTGAAGCCTGCATTTTATAACCTTGTGAAACAATTCGAACCGTTTGGTCCGGCTAATATGAAGCCGGTATTTCTTACCAGACGGCTATATGACTACCAGGGAGGGTCGAACGTTGTTAAGGAGCTGCACCTGCGTATTGTGGCCCGCCAGGAGAATGGCGCTATTATAGAAGGGATCGGATTCGGAATTGGCGATAAATACGCACTGGTGAAGAACGGACCGTTTGACATGGTGTACAATATTGAAGAGAATGAGTATAACGGCAATACAAAACTGCAGGTGAAAGTGATAGACGTCCGCGCCAGCAAGTCATAATATTCCAAACTTGCGGTGCTTGTAGTCTATGATCACAACTTTATCGAGAAACAAGACATTTCCTGTTAGGGCGTCGATATCTCTACCCTCTTTTTCAATACCGCTTTTTTTGGTAATGGCGCCAAAAATGGTTGGTAGGTTTCTGAAATAAAATATTTAATATTCAACCGTCAGTTTGGAGAGGAAGTAGGCGCTGCTGGAGAGCACCCTTCCAGTGATAGAACTGGTGCTCATATGGCAGAGGGCAGTTTCTTTGGGAACTACCTCTTGTTACCTGAAAACAGGGCTAAGACGACTGCTGCAATAACAAAAAGTTTCCTCATTACAATACGGTACTGTTAAGGTTCAAATATATTTTCATTTATTCAGAAAGCCTACAGAATTAATTACCACATTTGTCACGTTTACATCAACCCGTTGTTTATGAAAAAATCAATGCTCGTAGCTTTCGTTTTCATGAATATTCATCTTTTGGCGCAAAAAATAAGCGACTCAAAAGTACCGACACCCGTAAAAGACGCATTCGCGAGATATTATCCAAAAGCGTCAAAACCAAAATGGGAGAAAGAAAATGGATATTATGAAGCGAATTTCACACAGAATGACGCAAAGATGTCGGCCACCTTTGAAGAGCATGGCGGCTGGCTGGAAACGGAGACCAAAATAGAAGTGGCCGCTCTGCCTAAGGCCATAACCGATTATATTGGTGAAAATTATAAAGGTGAAAAAATTAAAGAAGCGTCAAAAATAAAAATGGCAAACGGGGACAATAACTACGAAGCGGAAGTGAAAGGCAAGGACCTCCTGTTTGACGATATGGGGAAATTTATTAAAGCCGTAAAAGACTAAACCAAAACAGCTATGAAACACATATTCAAGTCATTGACTACTTCGATAGCAATAGTGTCGGCCACAGGCTCATTATTTGCACAAGGCTCAGGCTATCACGTGCTAAACACATATCATATAGCCAGCTCCGGACGGTGGGACTATATCGCCGTGAGCCCGATCAACAACAACTTATATGTGTCTCACATGACACAAGTGAACATCCTGAATAAGAACACAGGCGACTCTGTGGGTGTAATACCAAACACAGAAGGTGTGCATGGGATCGCCTTCGCGCCGGGATTCAAAAAAGGATTTACCAGCAATGGGAAAATAAACACGGTGACGGTATTTGATATAAACACAAATGCGGTACAGGCTCAGATAAAGACCGGTGAGAACCCCGATGCTATTATGTACGATCCTTATTCAAAGAAAGTATTTGTTTGTGATGGCAAGAGCAAGGACCTGACCATCATAGACCCGGCGACTAATGCGGTAGTGGGAACAGTAGCACTCGGGGGTAAGCCGGAAACTGCCGTATCGGACGAAGCGGGGAAAATTTACGTGAATATAGAAGACAAAAATGAGATCGCGGTTGTAGATGCCAAAGCGTACGCGGTGGAAAAGCGCTGGAAGACAGGTAAAGGCGATGAGCCATCAGGCCTGGCGATAGACATTAAGACAAAGCGGCTATTTGCGGGCAGTGGCAACAAACTGCTGATCGTGATGAATGCCGAAAATGGCAAAGTGGTGAAGGAACTGCCTATCGGTGACGGTTGTGATGGCGTAGCCTTTGATCCGGCATCAAAATATGTGTTTAGCTCCAATGGTGACGGAACACTGACTGTGATACACGAAAAATCGGCGACGGAAATTGCTGTAACAGACAACGTAGTCACAAAAAAAGGCGCACGAACCCTGGCTGTTGATGAGCGCACACATAAGGTATACCTGCCCACGGCGGACCTGGGAACACCGGCAGCGGGTGAAAAACGCCCGCCGATGATCCCGGGAACATTCCAGGTGCTGGTAGTAGGGAAATAGACGGATTTTGTAAATTACAGGATGAAAATCCTTATCGTTGAAGATGAGCCATCCTTAAATAAGAGCATGGTGGATTACCTGTCTGCGCAGCAATACCTCTGCGAATCGGTAAGCAACTATCGCGATGCCCTCGAGAAAACAGAGCTTTATCAATACGACTGCATTGTGCTGGATATTATGCTGCCGGGCGGCAGTGGGTTGCAGATATTACAAGCGCTGAAATCGGCAAATAAAACAGACGGCGTGATCATTATTTCAGCGAAAAACGAACTTGACGATAAAATAAAGGGGCTGAGCCTGGGCGCTGACGATTATCTTACCAAGCCGTTTCACTTGTCGGAGCTTAGCGTGCGTATTGCAGCTATTCTGCGCCGTAAAAACCTGCAGGGAAGCAACCTGCTCACTTTTGAAGAGATAACGGTCGATATACAGGCAAGGGCCGTAACTGTAAATAACACGGCCATTGTGCTGACGCGGAAGGAGTATGAGTTGCTCGTTTACTTCATCATCAATAAAAACAGGGTGCTCTCAAAGAACACCATCGCCGAGCATTTGTGGGGCGATGATATGGACATGGCCGACAACTATGACTTCATTTATGCGCACATCAAGAACCTTAGAAAAAAACTCATAAATGCAGACGCAGCTGACTATATAAAGAGCATTTACGGCATGGGGTATAAATTTTCGATCCATTGAAGCTGTTTGACAAATATAACCGTCTGAATATTACAGCGACCATCCTTACATTCCTGGTTGGCAGCTGCACTTTTTACTTTCTGCTTCACTATATATTTATCGATCAACTGGATGAGACACTGCAAACCGAGCAGCAGGAAATTCTTGCGTACGTGAAAGTACATAATGAGTTGCCGGAGATCATACCAACCAAGGATCAGTATATCTCGTATGGTCCTGCCATTGGTAACGTAAATACGTCTTTTCTCAACGTGAAAAATAATTACGACAAGGAAGATGAGGATGAACGAGAGATACAATTTACTGTATTGGCGGGCGGTAAGAACTACCTGGTAAAAGTGGATAAGCCGCTGGAAGAAACGGAATCGCTGCTAAAGGTGATCATTGGGATAACGATAGCCATGATCGGCCTGATACTGCTTGTGGGTTACCTGATAAACAGGGTTGTGATCAGGAGGCTATGGAGACCTTTCTATGAAACTATTGATAAAGTAAAGACATATCATCTTACCGACCAGGAAACACTGAAGCTGGAGAAACTGCCTATTGACGAATTTTCGTTGCTGAATCAAAGCATAAACGAGATGGTGGACCGGATACAGCAGGATTATGGCTCACTGAAAAATTTCACCGGGCAAGCAGCACATGAGATGCAAACACCTCTTGCCGTAGTGCGCACTAAGCTGGACCTGCTGATGCAAAGCGAGGCGCTGCTGGAGAAAAACGCGCAACATATAACGGACATCGAGAAAGCGGTGCAGCGGCTATCGCGCCTGCACCAGTCCTTATTGCTGCTCACAAAGGTGGAGAATAAACAGTTCATGCTGAATGAAGATGTGGCGCTGGATCAAACAATAAATGAAAAACTGGCGGAATATGCCGAAATGACCGAGGCTTTGGACCTGCACGTTTCGGCACGGCTGCAGCCAACTCAAATCAAATTCCATCACCACCTGGCAGAGATACTCGTCAGCAACTTACTGAACAACGCCATCCGGTACAACGTTGCCGGAGGGAGCATTGATGTAACGCTTGCCGATGGCAATCTTACCATCGTAAATACTTCGACAAACCCGCAGTTGGATGATAACGGGCTTTTTAAGCGTTTTTACAGGGGTAGTGCAGCGGAGGAGGGCAACGGACTCGGACTGTCCATAGTAAAGCAAATATGCGACATGGCCGGATATTCCATTAAGTATCAATACGCTGCAAATCAACATCGTTTTATCATTGGCTTTGGCCCGAACGTCTTCTGATTTTCTTCAGAATTGTTTTATTCCTTTGTATTGTGAAATATCCCGATAATATCGTCGTCACGCGGTTCATTAAGCCATGGCTGTTCACGATCTTATTCTTTTCTTTTTTCAACACAAATGTTTCTGCTCAAAACAGAAATCTGGATTTTTATATAACCGAAGGTCTAGCCAATAGCCCGCTGATAAAGGACTATCAAAACCAGGTTACCGCCAATATGATCGACAGCCAGCGGCTGAGGGCTACGTTCAGGCCACAGGTGACAGCCACCTCGAACAACAGCATTTATCCTGTCATCAACGGATATGGTTATGACCCCGTTCTGACCAATCTGCAATCATTCACCGAGCTGGTGAATGTGAATCAGACATTCGTTGGGAAACGGAATCTTAATATGCAATACAAAGGCATTCAGTTGCAGGCCGACTCCATAAGGAATGGGCAAAAATTAACAGAGCAGGATCTGAAACGGACCATTGTAGCCCAGTACCTTACGGCCTATGGCGACCAACAGCAATTGAGTTTTTATGCAGAGGTAAATACGATATTGCGAAACCAGGAAGTCATTTTAAAAAGACTGACACAAAACAACATTTACCGGCAAACGGACTATTTAACGTTTCTTGTGACGATGAAACAGCAGGACCTGCAAATGAAACAATTGCAGATCCAATACCGTAGCGACTATGCAACACTTAATTACCTGTGCGGCATATTCGATACATCGTCGGCTGCTCTTGAGCAACCTGACATTACCCTGCAATACCCTCCCGAAACGGGCAACTCCGCTTTCTTTCTGCGATATAAAATAGACAGTGTGCGCCTGGAAAATGAGGTAATGCAGCTCAGATACAGTTACCGCCCCAAGCTTACGGCATTCGCGAACGCGGGTTACAGTTCCACTCTGTTATACCAGGCTTACAAGAATTTCGGCGTAGGGGCAGGTATTAACCTGAACGTGCCTATATATGACGGTCGCCAGCGGGTGATGCAGGAGCGAAAATTACACCTGCTTGAAAATACAAGCCAGAGTTATAAAAATTTTTTTACCCGGCAGCACGATCAACAGATCGCTATGCTGCGACAGCAACTGGCAGGTACGGAATCACTGATCGGCGACATTAATGACCAGATAAAATATGCGGAAGGCCTGATAAACGTTAACGGAAAACTGCTGGAGACCGGGGATACGAAGATCGCGGATTTTGTGATAGCGATCAATAACTACCTGAACGCAAAAAACCTGCTGACCCAGAACTATATTAGCCGATTACAGGTCATTAACCAAATTAATTACTGGAACCGATAAACGAAACGAGATGCGATTGTTCATTACAAGATACCGCTGGCTGATGCTCCTGTTCGTGGCGGGGATCTGCAGCTGTCATGACGGTTTGAAAAAAGAGGACGCAGCCGACGAAAAAAAGCCTGCTGCAGGCACCCCGGTAACCGTAACTACAATTTCCCAGGAATCTCTTATGGAATATGTGGACCTGAACGCCACAGCCACCTTTCAGCAGAAGAACTATGTAAAAGCAAACGTCAACGGATATGTGGAAGCAGTAAACGCAGTCCTGGGTAAGTATGTGAACGCCGGTCAAACACTATTTGTTTTGAAAACAAAAGAAGCCGTGAGTATCGGGAGCGCTGTTAACAAGCTCGATCCAAACTTTAAATTTTCCGGCATCAACAACATAAAGGCAAGCGCCAGCGGGTATGTTACATTACTTAGTCACCAGGTAGGCGACTATGTTCAGGATGGTGAGCAGCTTGCGGTGATAAGTGACCAGAACAGTTTCGCATTCATTTTGAATTTGCCATTTGAACTGAAACAATACCTGCCAAACAATCATACCGTAGAGATCACTCTGCCCGACGGCACAAAACTGGCCGGCACAATAACATCGGCCATGCCGACAGTCGATCCCGGATCGCAGACCCAAAGCATAGTAATAAAAGTACAGGATGCCGCCACCATACCGGAAAACCTGATAGCCAAAGTAAGGATCGTCAAAACAAATAAGCCCAATGCGATTACAGTCCCCAAGGGCGCAGTGCTTACCAATGATGTACAAAGCGACTTTTGGGTGATGATGCTGACCGACTCAACCACGGCGGTAAAAGTGCCTGTAAAAAAAGGAATTGAGACAAACGACAAAGTGGAAATAACTGAGCCAAAACTTAAGGCCGGCGACAGGATATTGCTTACCGGAAATTATGGATTGCCCGACACTGCAAAAGTCACGATAGTACAATAGGCAATGAAGAACTTCTTTGCGTCATATAAAAGTCCTTTGACAGTAGTGGTTGCCATGCTGATCATGGGCGGCATGTTTGCTTACGGCAAGATGAAGACATCGCTGTTTCCCGAAATCACATTCCCGAAGATAAAGGTCATTGCAGATGCAGGGCTGCAGCCGGTTAGCAAAATGATGATAACCGTAACAAAGCCACTTGAGAACGCAATAAAACAAGTGCCTGATCTTAAGACCATACGAAGCACTACCAGCAGGGGTAGTTGCGAGATATCGGCCTTCATGAACTGGGATGCCAATATAGACCTCAGCCAGCAGCGCATAGAATCAAAAATAAATGAGATAAAGAATCAGTTGCCAGCGGATGTGCAGATCACTGTGGAAAAAATGAATCCTTCCATTTTGCCTGTCATGGGCTACACCCTGGAAAGCAATACGCGCTCGCAAATAGAACTTAAGATGCTGGCGACATACACTGTGAAACCATTTTTGTCGCAGGCAGCAGGCATAGCAGAGATACGCATCATAGGCGGTAAGCAAAAGGAATACTGGCTTACGCTGGATCCGGAGAAGATGACCATGCTGTCCATAACACCTGATTCAATATCAGCGGCACTGGCGCAGACTAATTTTATCAAGTCAAACGGCTATTTGTCCGACTATCGCTATTTATACCTGACCGTTACTGATGCTACCGCCCACTCCATAGAAGACCTTTCGAACATTGTGGTTAAAAATGATGGAAAGCGGGTAGTGCTGCTTAAGGACATTTCGGCTGTGCAGATACACGAGGCCACAGAATATATAAAGATCAACGCGAACGGCAAGGACGGCATTTTGATCGCCGTGGTGAAGCAGCCTAATTCGAACCTGATCGACATTTCTAAAGATATAGAATCAAGAGTAGAATCGCTGAAGCACGTACTGCCGCGTGATGTGACCATCCGTCCATACTACATCCAGGCCGATTTTGTTAACGAATCTGTGAAAAGCGTCACCGACAGCTTATGGGTAGGTCTGGCTTTGGCCATCCTTGTTGCTATTATTTTTCTAAGATCGGTCAAGGCAAGCGCCACCATACTCATCACTATACCGGTTACCCTGGCGCTGACACTGATCGCGCTATATACGATCGGATATACCTTTAATATCATGACGCTCGGGGCCATAGCGGCATCCATCGGGCTTATTATTGATGATGCAATTGTTGTTGTAGAACAGATCCACCGCACGCACGAAGAGCATCCTGATGAGCCAACGGATACGCTGATCCGGAAAGCTATAGACTACTTACTGCCTGCCATGATCGGGTCATCCATCAGCACTATCGTTATATTTCTGCCTTTCGCTTTGATGAGTGGTGTAGCCGGCGCCTACTTCAAGGTAATGACAAATACTATGATCATCACCCTGGTTTGCTCATTTTTTGTGACCTGGATCTGCCTGCCCGTGATCTATTTATTTTTAACGAGAAAGAGAAAAAATGCACCCGTAAAAAAAGAAGAAGTACGCGATGTGAAAAGACAACGATGGGTATCATTCTTTATACATAAACCTTTA
>CAYNGS010000017.1:0-14739 GCA_964396625.1 uncultured Flavipsychrobacter sp. | reverse complement strand
CCAGGCAACCGTAAAGGGCGTAGGTGGTGTATGGAAAGACCTGACGGATAGTGTGAACCAGATGGCGAGCAATCTTACCGCCCAGGTGCGAAACATAGCCGAGGTGACCACATCGGTGGCGAAAGGAGACCTTTCGCGAAAAATTACGGTGGACGTTAAGGGAGAAATACTGGAGTTGAAGAATACCATCAATACGATGGTGGACCAGTTGAACTCATTCTCGTCGGAAGTGACGCGCGTGGCGCTGGAAGTGGGTACGGAAGGCAAGCTCGGCGGTCAGGCCCAGGTGAAGGGTATCGGCGGAACATGGAAAGACCTTACGGATTCGGTGAACCAGATGGCGAGTAACCTTACAGGACAGGTAAGAAATATTGCGGAGGTAACGATAGCGGTGGCGAGGGGCGATCTTTCCAAGAAGATCACTGTGGACGTGAAGGGCGAAATATCAGAATTGAAATATACCATCAATACGATGGTGGACCAGCTAAACTCATTTTCGGCGGAGGTGACGCGTGTGGCGAGGGAAGTGGGATCGGAAGGAAAGCTGGGCGGCCAGGCCGAAGTAAAAGGTGTTGCCGGCGTATGGAAAGATCTGACCGACTCAGTTAACCAGATGGGTAGTAACCTTACGGCCCAGGTGCGAAACATCGCACAGGTGACAACCGCAGTGGCCAAGGGCGACTTATCTCGAAAGATCACAGTGGATGTAAAGGGCGAAATACTTGAATTGAAATATACCATCAATACGATGGTGGACCAGCTTAATTCGTTCGGCTCGGAAGTGACGCGTGTGGCGAGGGAAGTGGGCTCGGAAGGCAAGCTGGGCGGCCAGGCAACGGTTGAAGGGGTTGGTGGTGTATGGAAAGACCTTACAGATAGTGTGAACCTGATGGCGGGTAACCTTACGGCCCAGGTGAGAAATATTGCGGATGTAACAACAGCCGTGGCAAACGGAGACCTTTCCAAGAAGATCACGGTGGACGTGCAGGGCGAAATACTGGAATTGAAGAAAACCATCAATACCATGGTGGACCAGCTCAATTCCTTCGGGTCTGAAGTGACGCGTGTGGCAAAGGAAGTGGGCTCGGAAGGAAAACTTGGCGGTCAGGCAACGGTAAAGGGAGTTGGTGGTGTTTGGAAAGACCTTACCTACAGCGTGAACCAGATGGCCAGTAACCTCACGGCGCAGGTGCGAAACATCGCCGAGGTGACAACCGCCGTTGCCAACGGTGACCTTTCGAAAAAGATCACAGTGGATGTGGAAGGTGAGATCCTTGAGCTGAAAAATACGATCAATACGATGGTAGACCAGCTCAATTCATTCGCATCGGAAGTGACGCGTGTGGCGCTGGAAGTAGGTACGGAAGGTAAGCTGGGCGGCCAGGCCAAGGTGAAAGGGGTAGGTGGTGTTTGGAAAGGACTTACTGATTCGGTGAACCAGATGGGTAGTAACCTTACTGCGCAGGTGCGAAACATTGCTGAGGTAACAACGGCCGTGGCTAATGGCGACTTGTCGAAAAAGATAACCGTGAACGTGGAAGGAGAGATCCTCGAATTAAAGAACACGATCAATACAATGGTTGAGCAGTTGCGCGCATTTGCATCGGAAGTGACGCGTGTGGCTTTGGAAGTGGGTACGGAAGGAAAGCTGGGCGGCCAGGCCAAGGTGCAGGGTGTGGGTGGTACGTGGAAAGATCTTACCGACTCGGTGAACCAGATGGGCAGTAACCTTACTGCGCAGGTACGTAACATCGCCGAGGTGACAACCGCCGTGGCAAAGGGCGACCTTTCGCGAAAGATAACGGTGGACGTGAAAGGAGAAATCCTTGAGCTGAAAAATACGATCAATACAATGGTGGATCAGCTCAACTCTTTCGGATCGGAAGTGACGCGTGTGGCACGTGAGGTTGGTTCGGAAGGGAAACTGGGCGGCCAGGCCAAGGTGCAGGGCGTGGGCGGAACGTGGAAAGACCTTACGGACTCTGTGAACATCATGGCATCAAACCTTACGGCTCAGGTGCGAAATATCGCCGAGGTGACCACGGCGGTGGCAAATGGCGACTTGTCGCGTAAAATTGAAGTGGACGTGAAGGGAGAGATCCTGGAGCTGAAGAATACGATCAATACGATGGTGGAGCAGCTTCGCGGATTTGCATCGGAAGTGACGCGTGTGGCGCGCGAAGTGGGTACGGAGGGCAAGCTTGGTGGCCAGGCGAATGTGCCGGGTGTGGCAGGTACATGGAAAGACCTTACCGACTCTGTGAACCAGATGGCAGGCAACCTTACAGACCAGGTTCGTAACATCGCGAATGTGGCTATTGCCGTTGCGAACGGCGATATGTCGCGCAAAATTACGGTGGACGTGCGCGGTGAAATATTGCAACTGAAAGAAACACTGAACACAATGGTGGATCAGTTGCGCGCATTTGCATCGGAAGTAACGCGCGTGGCACGTGAGGTAGGTACGGACGGCAAACTGGGTGGCCAGGCGTTTGTGCCGGGTGTGGCAGGTACATGGAAAGACCTTACCGACTCTGTGAACCAGATGACCGGTAACCTTACCAGCCAGGTGCGCAACATTGCCGAGGTTACGAAGGCCGTGGCAAGTGGTGACCTTTCGAAGAAAGTGACCATTGACGTAAAAGGCGAAATATTCGATCTGAAGAATACGATCAATACGATGGTGGATCAGCTCAACTCATTCGCATTCGAAGTGACGCGTGTGGCCCGTGAGGTGGGTACGGAAGGTAAGCTGGGCGGACAGGCAGAAGTGAAGGGTGTGGCAGGTACATGGAAAGATCTTACAGATAGCGTGAACATGATGGCGTCGAACCTCACAAGCCAGGTGCGTGGTATTGCGAAGGTCGTTACATCCGTGGCGATAGGAAACCTGAAACAAAAGCTGTCTATCAGTTCGCGTGGTGAGGTGGCTCAGTTGACGGATACAATTAATGAAATGATCGACACACTGGCGGTATTTGCCGACCAGGTGACAACAGTGGCGCGCGAAGTTGGTGTGGACGGCAGGTTGGGCGGACAGGCCAACGTGCCGGGTGCATCGGGTATATGGAAGAACCTGACAGAGAATGTGAACCAGCTCGCTGAAAACCTTACTACCCAGGTTCGTGCGATATCGGAGGTGGCGTCGGCAGTGACCAAGGGCGATCTTACCCGAATGATTCGTGTAGACGCTGAGGGCGAAGTGGAAGAATTGAAAGATACCATTAACCAGATGATCGCCAACCTGAAGGAAACAACCCTCCGGAACCAGGAGCAGGATTGGCTGAAATCCAACCTTGCCAAGTTCACGCAGATGCTGCAGGGCCAGAAGGACCTCAACACAGTAACCCGCCGTATCCTGTCTGAGCTGGCACAGGTGGTGAACGCGCAGCATGGTATGTTCTACATCCTCGAACAGGATGATACATTGCAAAGCAGCACATTGAAATTGTTTGCCGCATATGCGTACAAGGATGAGCTGAATATGAAAAAGGAATTCAACCTTGGCGAAGGATTGGTAGGCCAGTGTGCTATAGAAAAGGAAAGGATATTGCTCACAAATGTACCGGAAGGCTACGTGAAGGTCGGATCGGGCCTCGGTGAGGCAACTCCGCTGAACCTGATCGTGCTGCCGGTATTGTTTGAAAAGGAAATAAAGGCGGTGATCGAGCTGGCTTCGTTCGAAGTATTCAGCGAAACCCACCTCGATTTCCTGGGCCAGCTCACGGAAAGTATCGGTATAGTGCTGAATACGATCGAAACAAACTCCCGGACTGAGCACTTGTTGGAACAGTCCACTTCACTGGCCGATGAGCTGAAAAGAACTAATGAAGATCTGCAGGATAAGGCTCACCTGCTGGTTAAGCAGAAGGAGGAAGTGGAAAATAAAAATAAGGAAGTTGAGGAAGCGAGGAAATCGCTGGAGGAAAAAGCTGAGCAGCTTACACTTACGTCGAAGTACAAATCAGAGTTTCTTGCGAACATGTCGCATGAGTTGAGAACTCCGCTGAACTCCCTGCTGATCCTTGCACAGCAATTGTTCGAGAACCAGGAGGGTAACCTGACAGAAAAACAGGTGCGGTTCGCAAAGACCATCCACAGTTGCGGAGACGACCTGATACAGTTGATCAACGATATCCTCGATCTTTCCAAGATCGAGTCCGGTTACATCTCTGCCGACTTCATTAATGTTCGCTTTAACGAGATCACTTCATTTGTGGAAACCACATTCAAGCACGTTTCTGAAAGTAAGAACCTCAGATTCGTTATCGAAAAAGATCCGCACCTGCAGGATATTATCGAGACAGACGTTCAGCGGCTTAACCAGATCCTTAAAAACCTGCTTTCCAACGCGTTTAAATTTACCGAAAAAGGTGAGGTTAAACTCCGGATATACGAATCGACCAAGAGCTGGAGAATGGGTAACCCCAGCCTCGACAAGGCAAGGAAAGTGGTGGCCTTTGAGATCACAGATACCGGCATCGGTATATTGAAGGACAAACAGAACATCATCTTTGAAGCATTCCAGCAGGCCGAAGGATCTACGAGCCGTAAGTACGGCGGTACTGGCCTTGGCCTGTCCATCAGCCGCGGCCTCGCAGATCTGCTGGGCGGTACCATCGAACTGGACAGCGAAGTGGGCAAAGGAAGCGTATTTACGCTCTACCTGCCTATTGAATACAATCCCAAGCTGATGAAGAAGGATAAGCAAAGCGCCCTGGTACTCAGCGAATATGAAGTAGCGCAGAACGATGAAAAGCTCACTATTCAAACGGTGCCGACCATCAAACTTCCGGAGCGCGACCTCGAAGGGGTGAATGAGATCATTAATACCGTCGGTGATGACCGGAATAATATCGGCCCCGGTGACATCACTGTACTGGTGGTAGAAGATGATCTGCGTTTTGCCAAGATCATGATCGATAAGGCGCACGAAATGAACCTGAAGATCATCGTAGCGACCAATTTCGGAGAGGTATTTGAACTAACCAATAAGTACAATCCAAGCGCAGTTACACTCGATGTGAAACTGCCTGATGCCAGCGGCTGGAAGATACTTGATCTGTTCAAAAACGACATGAACTTCAGGCATATACCTGTGCATCTCATTTCGGGAGAGGAAAACCGTGCGCTGGCCACCAAACGTGGCGCCAGGAGTTTCCACCTGAAGCCATTGAAAAATGAAGCGCTGTCGGTACTGTTTAACGATATTATCGATTTCAACACCCGTAAGCAAAAGAATCTTTTGGTTGTTGAGGACAACGAGATCGATTGTTCGCAAATCGTTAAAGAACTGGAAAATGGTGATCTCGTGAATATTAATATCGCGGCCACCGGCAAGGATGCACTGGAACTGATACGTACCAACATCTATGATTGCGTGATTGTCGACTACATGTTACCTGACATCGGCGGGCTGGACTTTGTAATGGAGATAAACGCTGCCAAGAAGATACAGATGATGCCGGTTATCGTTTATTCGGCAAAAGATTTCTCTCCTAAGGAAAAGACGCAATTGAAGCAGTACGCAAACCGCGTATTGTTGAAAAGCGTAAATTCACTTGAACTCCTGCTGGAAGAGACTGTTATGCATCTGCACCTTAATCATAAAGATCTGCTGCCGGAGAAGAGGAAGATAATTGAGAATCTGAGACTGAAGGAAGATGTGCTCGCGAACAAGAAGGTGCTGGTTGTAGATGACGACGTACGAAACCTGTTCGCGCTTACCACAGCATTTGAAAAATACAATATCAACACCATCACGGCAGAGAGCGGACAGGATGCTATTAACATATTGAATGAGAATGCCAATATTGATATGGTCCTCATGGACATCATGATGCCGGAAATGGATGGTTATGAAACTACGCAAAAGATCAGGCGCGAACACACAAACAGCAATCTGCCCATCATAGCAGTAACAGCCAAAGCAATGAAAGGCGATCGGGAGAAATGTATCGAAGCCGGAGCTTCGGACTATATTACGAAGCCGGTGAAAATTGACCAGTTGTTATCATTAATGAGGGTATGGTTATATAGATAATTCAGAGGTACGGATGGAAGAACTGATTGAAGACATATCGCCCGGGAGAGCCGACATCAAACTCCTGGTGGTTGATGACAGGGAAGATAACCTGTTGTCGATAGAAACAATTCTTGATAGGGACCGCTACACGATAAGAAAGGCGAACTCAGGCAGGGCTGCGCTCAGAACACTATTGAAGGAGGATGATTTTACACTCATCCTGATGGACGTGCAAATGCCTGATCTCAACGGGTTTGAGACTGCAACGCTCATATATGAACGCGACAAGCTGAAACACATTCCGATCATCTTCATTACGGCAAATGACTATGGCGACGAAAGTGTTTTCAAGGGTTATCAAATGGGGGGTGTCGACTACATTTACAAGCCGATCAATCCTGAGTTGCTGCGTGCTAAGGTGGCCGTGTTTGTAGAGTTATACACCAAGAACCACCAGCTAATGGCACAGGAGCAAAAAATGGCTGCTGCAAACAGGCAACTGGAAAAGGAGATCATTGAGAAGATAAAATCTGAAGAGCGGGTGAATCAGCTCAATCGGCAGCTTGTCGAAAATATTACCCGTTTGAAGGAGACCAATGAAGAGTTGGAGCGGTTTGCCTATGTGGCATCGCACGATCTGCAGGAGCCATTGCGGAAAATCATTCTGTTCAGCGACCAGCTTTCGTATAAGTATGGATCCATTCTTAAAGAAGAAGGAAATGATTTTATCGAAAGGATAATGAAGGCCTCTCAAAGAATGGGCGTGCTGATCAAAAATATTCTGAGTTTTTCCAGGTCGTCAGCCAATTCAGATTCCTTTGAGGAAACAAACCTGAATACGTTGATAGATGGAATTTTGTCTGACCTCGAGGTGTCGATAGAACAAAAGAAAGCGGTCATCACCGTAGACAAGCTGCCCGTGCTGAAGATCATTCCCGGTCAGTTCAGGCAGTTGTTTCAGAATCTCATCATCAATGCCCTTAAGTTCAGCAAGCCGAATTGCAAACCTGAGATACATATCTTCTCCGAGAAGATCAAAGGGATGCAGCTTGCCGGTATTTCCCAAGATCAGTACAATGACGACTACTGCAATATCTATATCAGAGACAATGGCATAGGCTTTGAGCAGAAGTACGCAGATGAGATATTCATACTGTTCAAGCGCCTCAATAGCTACGACAAATTTGAAGGGACCGGTATAGGGCTATCCATATGCAAAAAGATAGTCGAAAAACATAAAGGTTACATTGCTGCAAGCGGCAAAGTGGGGGAGGGCGCCACGTTTGTTATCTCACTGCCCTTACGGGAACCAAAGACCTCCCAGGTCACATTTTCCTAGATTACTGTTGCGACCCGGTCGTTCTATTTCAGCAAAGTGACTGCCGAGGCTAAATGGTTTAGTTCAGTTTTTGCCGGGTGCGGGCACTTCCTTGGGCAGCGCAGGTTCTGGAACTTTTCCCGGTTGCGTTTCGGGTTGTTGTGGCAATGGCATTTTTTCCGGTGAAATGGGTTTGATCTCGGGAGTCTGTGGTCGCGTTGGCTTTTCTGGTGGTATTGTCATAATTGTCAGGTGTTATTTTTTGTCTGCTGGCGTAGCCGGCATATAATAGCCTGTTTACCAAAAACATGCCGCCGACATACCAATAAAAAAATTTCGATAAAAAATACTAATATCAAATTCCCCAACTTGCGCTGATTCTTTTCACAATCTATTTTTCATCAACTGCATTTTATTGATTGCCAACTTGCGAAAGTGTGGCACAATTCTTTTATACGCTTTATCTCCAATGCCGTATATTTTTTCCGTACACACTTAAAAATTCAGCAAGATGTTACTTCGTTATCCTAAAGTGGACAAAAGAGACAAAACAGTAGAGGTGCTTAACGATTTATTGAAGATCAACAGTGACCGTATCGCAGGTTACCAGATGGCGCTCGACCAATCTAAGAACATAGACCCCGGCATCAGGGCGGAATTTAAAAAGATCGTTTCAGACGGCATCGGATACAGGCAGCAGCTTATTGACACCATCGCGCGGTTGAATGGCGACGCTAAAACCGGAACTACTTTTTTCGGCAAAATATACCGTGCATGGACGGATCTGAAAGTGACATTTTCAGTCAGCACACAAAAAAGCGTTATCGCGTCCTGTATATATAATGAGGAGATCGCCTTACAAGTATATAATGCGGCATTGAATCTGAACATAGCAATGAGCGACGACATAAAAGAATTGATAGAAGCCCAGGAAAAAGAATTGAGAGCGACGCACAGCCACATAAGGAAATACAGGGAGGCACGCCAGATGACGGATTTCAGGTTGGTGTATTTCAATTGAGACTTCCAGGGTTATTATGCATTATTGATCAGGACCAGGGACATCTCCCTGGTCTTGTTTTTCGGGTCGGTAGCTTGTACCGATGCTTTTTTCTTTCATTCTTCTATATAAACCGTAATTTTATTAAATCAAATTTAATGGAATGATTTTTTGATTGCTTATAAGATATTCTAAATTAATTAGTTGATGCCGACGAAAAACAGTAGCGTTCATGAGCTCTTGGTGCGTCTGCGTGCCTATTTTCAGGACAGCCACCTCACAAAAAAGTATGCTAATGAAGAGCCGCCGCTGCGGGCAGAGTTATTCAATACGGATCAGCTGGAACAACATGGTAAATTTCTCGCCCGGTCCCACAAAGTAAAAATGGGGCGGGCGCCTGAGCGGCTATTAAAGCGCCTCGCAAACAACGAAAAAATTTTGATCGACGTCCGGAACTTGTTGGCGGAAGCAATAAAGGACGACACCCTGATAACCCCGGCCGGCGAATGGCTGCTCGACAATTTTTATATAATTGAAGATCACGTTCGCACCGGCAAGCGGCATTTGCCAAAAGGGTACAGCGAAGGCCTGCCGAGATTAACAAACGGTGCTTCGGCCGGCCTGCCCCGGGCGTACGATATTGCACTCGATCTGATCTCACATAGCGACGGCCGAATTGACGCAGAAAGCCTCACAAGTTTCATAAGGTCTTACCAGGAGGTCACTCCGCTCCAGCTTGGCGAACTATGGGCAATACCGATCATGTTGCGGCTGGCGTTGATCGAAAACCTGCGTCGCGTGTCTGCAAGAGTAGCCATCGACCGGGTCAATAGGAACCTTGCCGACTATTGGGCTAAGCTTATGATGGAAACTGCTGAGCGCGACCCCAAGAGCCTCATCCTGGTCATTGCAGATATGGCGCGGTCAGGCCCTCCGATGGAGAGTTCATTCGTGGCCGAACTGATACGTCAGTTAATGTGGAAAGGGCCGGGGCTTGCGCTGCCGCTTACATGGATGGAGCAACGACTGTCAGAAAGCGGCCTCACAAGCAACGAACTTGTGAACATCGAAAACCAGAAGCAGGCTGCAGATCAGGTATCGATCAGTAACAGCATCGGCAGCCTGCGTTTCCTCAGCTCTATGGAGTGGCGCGACTTTGTGGAGTCCATGAGTATTGTGGAGCAAACGCTGAAGAAGGAGCGCAGCGGCGTATATCTGCGCATGGACTTTTCTACGCGCGATAATTACAGGCATGTAGTAGAAAGCATCGCCAAACACAGCCTCCTTTCGGAAAACGAAGTCGCTGCTATCGCCGTTCGGCTCACAGACGAAAACGCGAGGCTTGGCGAAACAGACAAGCGTAAGGAACATGTGGGCTACTACCTTATAAGCGAGGGGCGCCCGGAAACCGAAAGACTGGCAAAAATAAAGAGACCGTGGCGGGAGAAAATTCAAAATGCAATGAGGCGATACCCGCTCACATTTTATGCGGGCTCTATCAGCCTCATCACGCTGACGCTTGCTGGTTACCTGTTTGCAAGAGGATACGGAGATGCGGTGAACAGGTGGCTGCTCGCGTTGACTGCTCTTGTTGCCATCCTTGCCTCCAGTCATTTTGCAACGGCCATAGTGAACTGGCTGATAACAATTTCTTTCAGACCCTGCTTGCTGCCACGAATGGATTTTTCAAAAGGTATACCGGCCGAATTTAAAACGCTGGTTGTAGTGCCCACTATGCTGGTAAACGAGTCTGGCATAGAAAGTCTTGTGGAGGCGCTTGAGATCCGTTTTCTTGCAAACAGGAACGAGCAATTGTTCTTTGGCTTGCTGACCGATTTTATGGATGCAGCCGAACAGACAATGCCGGGCGATGATGCCCTTTTGTCGATCGCTGCAAAGAGGATCGCGGCGTTAAACGAAAAGTATAACGAAAACACAGACCGGTTTTTCCTGTTTCACCGGCCTCGTAAATGGAATCCTTACGACAAAATATGGATGGGGTACGAACGTAAGCGGGGAAAGCTTACGGAGTTAAATGCCCTGTTAAAAAGAAACGCCACTGAATTTTTTTCGCGCATTGAGGGCGATGTGTCCGTGCTGAAAGACACAAAGTATGTCATCACACTTGACACGGATACACAACTGCCGCGCGACACCAGCTGGAAACTCGTTGGGGCTATGGCGCATCCTCTGAACCGGCCTTTTTATGACGAAAAGAAGTTGCGCATCACCAAAGGATATGGCATACTGCAGCCGCGGGTATCTGTGAGCCTTTCAAGAGACGGCAATACGGCTTATGCGCAGATTCACGGCAATGAGCCCGGTATCGATCCGTACACGCGTCTCACCTCCGACGTTTACCAGGACCTGTTTAATGAAGGGTCATTTGTTGGCAAAGGTATTTATGATATCGAGGCCTTTGAGCGCTCGCTGAATGATCGTTTTCCTGAGAACCGGATATTGAGCCACGATCTGCTGGAGGGTTGTTATGCACGTGCAGGGCTTCTCAGTGATGTGGAGCTATATGAAGAGTACCCGCCTCACTACAGCTCTGATGTGAACAGGCGGCACCGCTGGATACGCGGAGACTGGCAGATCGCTCGCTGGGCTTTGCCTTTTGCGCCCGACAAAAACAAAAGACTTCATAAAAATTCGTTGTCAGGATTGTCCCGGTGGAAGATATTTGACAACATCAGGCGGAGCCTCGTGCCTGCGGCGCTTACCCTGCTACTGCTGCTGGGTTGGACCACATTACACGCCGCCTGGTTTTGGACGCTTGCGGTCCTCATCATAGTGATGTTGCCTTCGCTCATAGCGTCGGTATGGAAGATTTTCCGGAAATCGAAGGAGGTCGGTCTGTGGCTGCATATTGTTATGTCGTTTACATCAATGGCCGACAGTTTTTTTCAAAATGCATTTGTGTTTATTTGCCTGCCTTACGAAGCCTACTATAGTCTTGATGCTATAGTACGCACGAGTTGGCGAATGTTGATCTCACACAGGAAGCTGCTGGAGTGGAATCCATCAGGCAACCAGGAGCATACAAGCGATAAGACCCTCAGGTCGGCTTACCGGTCCATGTGGTTCGGCGTTTTTCTCGCCCTGGTAGCGTTTGCATATCTCACAACTTTCTCGCCCTTAACATTGTTTGTTGCAATGCCCGTGTTGATACTGTGGTCGCTCTCTCCGTTTATCGCATGGTGGGTGAGCAAGCCGTTTGTAAAGCACCCGGCACAGCTCTCTGCTGCGCAGCTCATCTTTCTGCGCAAAGTATCCCGGAAGACATGGTCGTTTTTTGAGCACTTCGTCACTGCCGATGAAAATTGGCTCCCCCCCGACAATTACCAGGAGCATCCTAACGGCCTCGTTGCCCATCGCACATCGCCAACTAACATAGGGCTTGCATTGCTGTCAAATCTATCGGCCTATGACTTCGGTTATATAACCACAGGAGCTCTTATCGAACGTACCGCCGGTACCATGCACACGCTGGAGCAATTGGAACGATATCAGGGACACTTTTTTAATTGGTATGATACCACAAGGCTTACCCCGTTATATCCACGTTACGTATCTACGGTCGACAGCGGAAATATGGCGGGGCACCTGCTCGTGCTGCGTCAAGGGCTTTTATCGCTGCCCGATGAAAAGATGATACGCCCCAAAATGTTTGAGGGCATATTGGACACATTTTTGATGCTCAGGGACGAATTGAGGGGTAATGCAGCATTGAAGAAGACCGGGGAATACCTGGAGAACATAGTCAGTGCGCAAGCAGTTACCCCCGAATTTGCGGTTAAGCATGCTGCACAATTGCTGAAGTATGCAGAAGAAATTCAGGTCGCCCTCGGGCCGGAGCAGGACATTGAGATGCAGCGGTGGCTGCGAATGTTTGTGCTGCAATGCAGAACGGTATACGACGAGATAGTTTTTGTTTTTCCGTGGTTGCTTCTGCCTGCGCCCTCGGCCAAACTCCGGGATTTTAGCCAGATCAATATTTCTACATTAAAAGAATTGTCTGAGGCCGGCTGGCTTATTGCCGAGGTGGATAGTTTGCTGGGGGAGGATAGCGCCGGTTCAGACAAGCTTTGGCTGGCATCGCTCAGGACTGCTGTTGACACCGGCATGACCCGGGCCAGGGAGCGCATCGCTGCTTTGGAAAAGTTGGCAGCACAATGCCTCGAGTTTGCAAATATTGACTATGATTTTCTTTACGACAGGTCAAAACATCTCCTGTCGATCGGGTACAATGTAGATGATCATAGAAGAGACACGGGATACTATGATTTGCTGGCTTCCGAGGCGAGTCTTTGCACCTTCGTCGGTATCGCGCAGGGGAAATTGCCCCAGGAAAGCTGGTTCGCACTCGGGCGGCTGCTCACAAATGCAGGCGGAAATGCGCCCATCCTGCTTTCGTGGAGCGGTTCGATGTTTGAATACCTTATGCCGCTGCTGGTCATGCCCGCATATGACAATACGCTTTTGTACCAGACGCACAACAGCGCCGTGACACGGCAGATAGAATACGGTGCCGAGCGGAAGGTTCCCTGGGGTATCTCTGAGTCGGGCTACAACATGGTCGATGCTAATCTTAATTACCAATATCGTGCTTTCGGCGTTCCGGGATTAGGGCTGAAGCGTGGCCTGGCAGAGGATCTCGTAATTGCTCCGTACGCCTCCATGATGGCGCTTATGGTGGCGCCTGAGGCTGCCTGCAGTAATATGGAGCGCCTCGCTGCCGATGGGTTTATGGGCAGGTTCGGCTTTTTTGAGGCTATCGATTATACGCCTTCCCGTTTGCCTCGCGGACAGTCGTATGCAGTGATACAGTCGTTCATGGCCCACCACCAGGGCATGGGGCTGCTGTCGTTGGCATACCTGTTGCTTGATCAGCCGATGCAGAAACGCTTTGAATCAGAACTTCAGTTTCAGGCAACCATGCTTTTGCTGCAGGAGCGTATTCCGAGAACAGCAACCTTCTTCACCCACGCCACGGATATAGCTACTGCGTTGAGTCCTGCCGTAGGCAATACCGAAGTGCGCGTCATCAACACGCCTAATACTTCAAGCCCGGATATACAGTTGCTGTCAAACGGAAAATACCATGTGATGATCACAAATGCCGGCGGGGGCTACTCCAAGTGGAAGGATATTGCGGTAACGCGCTGGCGCGAGGACAGCACTTGCGACAACTGGGGAACATTCTGCTACATCCGGGATATCGAGGATGGCTCGTTTTGGTCCAATGCCTACCAGCCGGCCCGCACGCAGCCGAAACAATATGAGACCACGTTCACACAGGGCCGTGCAGAGTTCAGACGCAAGGACAATAATATGGAGACCTACACGGAGATAGTTGTATCCCCCGAGGATGATATTGAGATGCGACGGGTTCACATAACGAACCGTTCCAGGAGGCGCCGGACCATCGAAATAACAAGTTATTCAGAGGTTGTCTTAACGCACCCGGCCGCAGATACCATACATCCCGCTTTCAGTAACTTATTTATACAAACGGAACTAATCGAGCCGCGGCATGCCATTCTATGCACCCGGCGGCCCCGCTCCGTCGGGGAGCTGCCGCCGTCTATGTTTCATTTAATGTCTGTGCACGGTGGAGATGTAAAGGCAGTATCCTATGAAACCGACCGGCTTAAATTCATTGGCAGGGGCAATTCTGTCGCCGATCCCCTGGTGATGAATACACCGGGGCCATTGTCAAACACCCAGGGTTCTGTATTAGACCCCATTGTAGCTATTCGTTACTTGCTGACGATAGAGCCGGAAGAAACTGTTTTGATAGATATGATAATCGGCATCACCGATACTCGTGATGCATGCGTAGGGCTTATTGAGAAATACCAGGACAAGCACCACAAGGACCGTGTTTTTGAATTGGCGTGGACACACAGCCAGGTTGTACTGCGGCAGATAAACGCCTCCGAGGCCGACGCGCAGTTGTATGGACAGCTCGCCAGTTCCATCATCTACGCCAACCCTTCCCTCCGGGCCGAACCCTCGGTAATTGCGAAAAATCGTCGTGGTCAGTCGGGATTGTGGGGTTATTCGATCTCCGGCGACTTGCCCATTGTTCTCCTGGAGATAGAGAGCCAGGCCAATATAGAATTGGCGAAACAGCTGGTACAGGCGCACGCGTATTGGCGTTTAAAGGGCTTGGCCGCCGACCTTGTGATCTGGAACGAAGACTATGGCGGGTACCGGCAGACACTGCAAAACCAGATATTGGGGCTGATAGCCGCAGGAGCAGGGCCGGAATTGACCGACCATCCGGGTGGTATTTGTGTAAGGGCTGCCGACCAGATATCAAATGAAGACCGCATCCTCTTTCAGACGGTAGCAAGAATAAATATATCAGACAAAAAGGGAACACTGGAA